>CALVJM010000025.1 GCA_944332155.1 uncultured Bacilli bacterium | reverse complement strand
CACCATGGCCATGGGAAAATAAATAGGAGGATAATTATGTGGATTTATCAAAAGAAATTACAGTATCCTGTAAATATTAAAAATAAAGATTTACGTATGGCAAAATACCTTTTAACTCAATATGGTGGACCTGCTGGAGAACTTTCTGCCGCTTTCCAATATCTTAATCAACGATATACTATGCCAGATGATCGTGGAAAAGCTTTGCTTACGGATATTGGGACAGAAGAACTTGCCCATGTTGAAATGATCTGTTCGATGATTTATCAGTTAATGCGTGGAGCGTCTATTAGAGAACTAGAAGAAGCTGGATTAGGGGCAAATTATGCTCAATTTGGAACTGATTTATTTCCAAGTGATGCGAATGGTGTTCCTTTTACCATGACTTATATTAAAACGGCTGGTGATGCGATTGCCAATTTAGAAAGTAATATGGCAGCGGAACAACGTGCCCGAGCAACCTATGAACACCTAATGGATATGACCAATGATCCTGATATATTAGGACCTCTTTCCTTTTTACGTCAAAGAGAAATTATACACTATGAACGTTTTAAAGAATTACGTGATTATTACTTAAAAAAGAAAATAGGAACAGGTGACATGAAAAGATATGAATAATATCTTTTTTTGTGCATAAAATTACCATTTTTATAAATATTAAAAATAGAGGTGAACTATGAAGAAAATTATTCTCTTATTTTTAATTTTTTTATGCATTGGCTGTTCAACAAAATCATTTCAATTAAAAAAAGATATGATTTTAGACATACATTATGATACTTTAGATATTAGTCCACATAACTATTCAGAAATTGCGAAATTATTAAATAAAATGAACTTTACGAAAAGAGAAATGAAGGGTACTTATGAACACACATTAACTCTTACGACAAAAAAAAATCTATATTATATTATGTTTTCCACAGAAAAAAAGAAAATTAAGATTAAAACTAATAATCAGTATTACTATGCATCAAATAAATATGTGGAAAAGTTACAAAATTATTTAGATCAGTTACCTCATTTATATGAAGATGACTCTTTTTATAAAATTGAACTAGTAACAGAGTTAAAAAATGAAAGTAATACTGAAGCTAAAGCAGAACTTATTAAAGTAGAAGATAGTGATAAGTATATTAAATTAACATTTAATAAATTTGTTACCAATTTTAATGTCCATGCCGGAACTTGGGAAAAACAACAATTTCAAGATCAACGTCTCATATATCAGAATGGATACTTAAAAGAAAATAGTATAATTTATATTCAAAAAAGATTAAATTATGAATATATTCGTATTTCATTTGAAAATCAGTATCACACTAAATTTTCTATTATTCCAATGATAGATGAATCTCAAAATAAAATGATCTTTAAAACGGAAAAAACAACACAATAAGATAATTCTGCGTTATAATAAAGAGAAGAGAATGTGATTATATGAATCCCCTTTATAATAATACTTTTAGAGCGGGTGTCGGAGCTGTTTTCATCAACCAAAAAAGAGAAGTATTAGCCTTTGAAAGAATCAACATCAAAGATGCTTGGCAATTTCCACAAGGTGGACTAGAGATTGATGAGAAGCCACTGGATGCAGTATATCGCGAACTAACAGAAGAAACAGGTATTCTTCCACAACACCTTAAACTGATTGATACTTATCCTGAGTGGCTGGCGTATGAACTTGATCATGACAAACAATCATTAAGAACAGGACGTGGACAAGTCCAAAAATGGTTCCTATTTGAATTTATTGGACAAGATAAAGATATCAATATCAAAACACAAGAACCAGAATTTGGAAGCTATACTTGGATGACTATGGATAAACTCATTGAAAAGACTGTCTATTTTAGAAAACCAATCTATTTAAAATTAAAGCAATATTGGAAACAATATTTAAAAACTGAACAGGAGTAAAAATATGATTAAGAAAAGTGCTGGAATTTTAATTTATCGTATGAATCACAGCCAAATAGAAGTTTTACTAACCCATTTTGGTGGACCTCTATGGAAACATAAAGATCAAGGAGCTTGGTCGATTCCTAAAGGAGAAGTAGAAAACGAGGAAAAAGAATTTGAAGCTGCATTAAGAGAGTTGAAAGAAGAAACAGGGATAACTATAGATTCTACAAAAGCTTTTATTGATTTAGATACCCATAAAGCTTCTAATAAAATGATTCATATATGGGCAACAAAACAAAATCCAAGTATAGAGTTATTCACAAGTAATACCTTTACGATGGAATGGCCACCTCATTCTAGTAAAATAGAAACATTTCCTGAAATGGATCAAATAAATTGGTTTTCTCTAGAAAAAGCAAAAACAAAAATTACGAAAAATCAAAGTATTTTCTTAGAAAGATTTTCCAAAAAAATACATGATTTAAATATAGAAGATAAGATAAATCAATATGTTAAAAACATAGAACACGACTATACAAAAACTGGGAATAGCAATTTCTTGCTCCTAAGTATAAACAAAAATGGAGAGATTGAATATAGTGTTGCAGGAAATGATTATCGTTTTTTATTAGAATATTATGCTGATTATTCTGATCATTTAGATAAAAATCAATTAATAAAGTTTAATCTTTTAGCCCCTGAACGCTCTCGTTATACTTATCAAAGTGCAGATGGAATTTATCATTTATCCGATGATTTGCCTATGGATGAAATTCTTCGATTAGAACTAATAGATCAAGAAAACAATATAGGTGCAATCTATCAAAGAAAGAATGGCAAGTTTGAATTGATGGTAAAACAAGGTTATTAAAAACACTTTACGCTTTATAACGAAAGTGTTTTTTAGTGATTCTTCTTCTCATTTAATTGATAATAATAATTCAATAAATCTTCATTATAATTAGTAATCTTACCAGATGGAAGAATCAACATACGGTCAATACCAATCTTTTCAACAAAAGATGCATTATGACTAACAAGAATAATAGTTCCTTCATAATCTTTAAAATTATCGCCAATAATACTTTGTGTTTCGGGATCCAAATGATTAGTGGGTTCGTCTAATAATAATAAATTAGCTTTTTCTAACATAACTTTACATAAAGAAACTCTAGCTTTTTCTCCAGGAGATAATACCTTTACTTTTTTAAAGACATCATCACCATGAAAAAGAAAGCTTCCTAAAATAGTACGTAATTCTTTTTCACTCATTCCCGCTTTATCTACATTCTCTAAAACAGTCTTTTGTAGATCTAAGTTTTCTTGTTCTTGAGCATAATAAGCTAAGTCTGTTTTATTTCCAAACCAAATATTACCTTCTAATGGTCTTAAAACACCTACTAATAATTTTAATAACGTACTTTTCCCTACTCCATTTTCTCCAATAATCAAGAAACGTTCACGATTATTGACTAGAAAGGATAAATTATGAATAAGGGTATTACTATTGGGATAAGCAAATGTAATATTATTGACTTTAACTGGTATTTTAGAGCCTTCCCGTTCAGGTTGAATACGAAGTTTAACTCTTTTATATACTTTATCTCGCTCAATATGATGTTTCATCATCTTGTTTAGTTGTTTTTCACGACTTTGGGCCATACGTTTTCTCTTCCCACTTGAATTAGAATATAACAAGACAATGTCTCTTAATTTTTGTTCTTCTCGCTCTTGTTTTTGAATCAATCGTTCTTTGGCTTCTGCTTCGGCTTTAGCTTTTTTTAAATAAGTAGAATAATTTCCATCATATAACTTCATTTGTTTTGTAAGTTTATCTAAATGTAAAGTCTTGGTTGTAATTTGATCTAAAAAAAGTACATCGTGAGAAATAATTAAAACCATTCCTTGATAATTCTTTAAATAACTCGTAATAAATTCTCTTGTATTTACATCTAGATGGTTTGTTGGTTCATCTAATAACAAAATTTCTGGTTTTGAATAAAGTAAATGGGCGAAGGCAATCTTTGATTTTTGTCCTCCACTTAAATCCATAAGTTTCATATCTAACAAGTTTCCATCTATCTGCATATGTTCTAATAGTTCAAAGAGAATATTTTCAGCTTGGTAATAATCATAATATTCTAATTTTTCTTGGGTGTTTGCGATTGCTTTTAAAATCTTTTTTTGTTCTTTTTCTGGAGCAACAGCTACTTTTTCATATAAGTCAGTTAGTTTTTGTTCTAAAGTTTCTATCGGACGAGCACTCATTAAGTATTCAAATACTGTGGTATCTTTATCTTCTAATATAATCTCCTGCGGTAGGTAACCAATTCTTTTTTTATTAGGTATGATAATACGACCTTGATCTAATTCTTGAATACCTAATATTACTTTAAAGAGTGTTGTTTTACCAGCACCATTCACGCCAACAATTCCTACTTTATCTCGATCATGAATCAAGAAATTCGCTCCTTCATAAATTTGTTCCGTTCCAAACGATAACCAAAGATTTTCTCCTCGCATGTTCTCACCTCATTTCGCTGTTTCATTGTATCACAAATAACGATAGAAAAAAAGAGGTCTCCCTCTTTATACACCAACACTTTTAGTTTCTGGTAAAGTAGAAGCACCATCAATGACAAACTCTGAACCAGTGATATAACTAGAAGCATCACTAGCTAAGAAAGCCGCTAAATTACCAAGTTCTTCAATCGTACCTAAGCGTCCCATTGGAATACCGTCTGCGATTCCTTTGACAACACTTTCTGGATTATTTGCATCAGTATCTTTAGCAATTCCTTCTACCATAGGTGTCATAATATATCCTGGTAATATGGCATTTACTGTAATACCATGGGCAACACCTTCCATAGCAAGTCCTTTAGTAAAACCAATTAAGGCTGCTTTCGTCGTCGCATAGGCAACTTCTCCGGCATCCGCTACTTTAGGTCCCGTTACACTTGATAAATTAACAATCTTTCCATATTTTTGTTTTACCATATATGGATAAACGGCTTGTGTAACATTCCAAGTTCCTTTGATATTTACATCAATGTGAAAATCACGAACTTCTGGAGTCATTTCCTCAAAACGTACCAATTTAGCAACTCCTGCATTATTTACTAATATATCAATACGATTATATTTTTCAATAATAGCTTGAATACAACGATTTACTAAGTCACGATTAGTAATATCTACTTTATATCCAATAACATTAGAATAAGTTTCACGTAATGTTTTTAGTGTATTTTCTAATTTATCATCACGATCTAAAATCACTACAGTTGCGCCTAATTTTAAAAACACTTGAACGATTCCTAAACCGTTTCCCATGGCTCCGCCAGTTACAACTGCAATTTTTCCATCTAAATTCATATTTTGTCTCCTATCTTATAATTTTTATATAATAATTTAATCTTCTAAAGAAATACTTAATTCAAAAGTATAAAATGCAGGATTGGTACGACTTTCACGTTCATATTCTAAATCATAACCAATTTCATATAATCCAAGCTGTTCATCTGCATCTCCAGATGGAACCATTTCATTATATTGCATTTCTTGTTTTAACTCTTGATAAGCTATAGATAGATAACGTTTATTCATTTCTAATTGATAAAAATTACTTCCTAAAGAACTCATTTGTTCAAATGCATTATCTTCATTAAAATCATTTTCTAGATATATCATTGACATTTCAACTTCTTGTATTTGATTGTTTCGATTAAAACAAATTTTAACATTATCATCTTGATGGAAGTTAGTATTTTTATTATTTTGATTAATATAATTATAAACATTATTCGTAGCTACAACAACCGTAGAACAATCATCACTATCATTATCATTAGTGGTAATTATTTCAGAAAAACCTATTTCTAATAATAAATTTTTTACACTATCTACAGTTATATTGTTCGCAAAACCAGTTGTATTTACAGAATTAGCTTTTTTGTACTCACGATTTAAAACAGGTTCTGTATATGGATATTTTTCCGTTTTTATTGTTTGGGAAGAAGAACTACTTTCTGTTTTATACAAGCGAAATCCAACAACAGTTAATAAAAATACCAATCCTAATCCTACAATCACTAGAACAATAGCTAATACAGCAATTAAAACATAATTTCTATTTGAAGTTTTATTGTCTTGTGGTAATACATCAGTTTTATTTTCTAGTTTTTTTCCACAATAATGACAATATTGACTATCACTATCTATTTTTTTATTACATTTTGGACATTTCATTTTGTATCCTCTTTCCTCTTTATTTCTTTACAAACTACTACACCTATAATGATAATTCCCATAACAAGTAGATATGACCATAATGGGATAATTGTAAGAATATAATTCATATGAATGAGTAAATTTAACACAAAACCAAATACAGACACAATAAATAAAGTATTATAAATTGGTCGATAGATACTATAGAACATCAATAATACTGTCAAAATACTAACATAAATCGCAACATATTCATTCGTTGAGAATATGACATTAACTAGTAAAAGTGCGATAAATACAGTAGAAACAATATTCTTATCAGTATCTTTCTTAATTCCATATTCACATAATAATAGAACTAATACTACACACAATATATTAAATATTATATCTTGCATAAAGAACACGTGATTAATATCTAATAGAATGTTAATAGATGGGAATAAGAATGCGATTGATGTTAATTGTAAAAGTGTTTTATTCTTTAAATTTGCCACCATTCCACCAACAAAAGCAAACAATACTATAATATGATTATAAATTGGTTGGAATTGGAAAACATTCTGTACAGATACTAAATCGTAAAGCATTAGTAAAAGTGTTAAATAAGCAGCTGGATATAAACGGCAAATTTCTTTATTATCACTCTTTCGAATTCGATAAGTAAAATAACAAGACATTAATAATAATACAAAAGCACTAATCATATTTTGATCAATCATAGTCATAACAAATGCGACTGCAAAAGTAGCAAATAGAGTTAAAATATATGACCATTTTAACTTTTTCTCTACTGTTAAACGTGCAAGCATTACATATAAAACACTAATTACTGTGAATATTACTGATGCATCATTAATTTGTAAGAAATTAAAGCACGCATATACTAATAATCCAATTTTAATAGCTTGTGTATAATATTCTTCACATTCGGTATTATCATAAATTGTTAAGTAAACAAAATGAAGGAATAAAATAGTAAAGGCTACTAAAACAGGGGCAAATGATGATGCACTAAAACTAAAAATGTAAATAAATAAACTATATAAATTCAATCCAACTATACTTGTACGATGAAAGAATGAATCATTTTTTATTCTCTTATTAAATAAAAGTATAGTTGTTATTAATACATTGATTAATAACATTGTATAAACAGAAGTCATCATACCAAGATTTAAATGACAAACAATTACTGGAAACAATAAGAAACCAAATAATGTTGTTAAAATACTAGACCCCTTAGTTGAATGATAAATATTTAAATAATATAAATTACATAATGTAAGAATTGCGGCCATGATATAAAGCGTTGTATTTTGAACATTAGTGCCTATCACAAACATAAATGCTAAAAAGTAGCTTGCAACCTTTAAAAATGGATGGAAAGTAACAGTAATATCTTTATTTTTAAAATCTAACATACTTACTAAAGTTATTATTAAGTCCATAGTTAGTATTGTTAAATATATATCTGCACCAGCAAAACTTAAATAATAAATTGGTGCGAAGAAAATACCTGCATATACGCCATATAAATAATTTTTATTTTTAAATGCTTTATATGAAAATATAGAAACAAGAGAGAATAAAAGGAAAAACAGAGTGAAAAATACATATTTTCCTTCACCATAGATACTAAGCCAATCTCCTAATAACCCATATTTTCCAATACCAAAATATCCTAATAATAAGAAAAACATTGATAATATATAATATATTTTCAAAGAATATTCATGTTGAATATATTTTTGATTAAATAAATATAAAGCATAAAAAATTCCCGCAAATAATAGCATAACTAAAACAGATGACCATGGTTGTACGACTGAAATATTGGTATTTAAGAATAGATAACCAGCAATTAAAATTAATCCTACCCCAATATTTAATACACGATTTAACTGTAATTGTTCTTTTCGTTTTTTAGAAATTTTCTTCTTTTTATAATTTCCTTTTTTATACTCAATTTTAATTTTATCATATGCATTAAATACAAAAGCAGATGAAATAAAATTGGGAATAAAATTCACAATTCCTAATAAAAGCACCGATATACGATTTTGATACATAGTATAAATATCTTGATGAGAGCATTGTAAATAATACAATCCTAAAACTAATTGTATCATTCCAATACCTAAAAGTACTGATGAATATTCCAGCAAACTAATAAATAAAATAAACCCACCTAAAATGAAATTACAAATGGATGCCCATTTAAAAAATTTATTCATTAATATCACCACGCCCTATCCTATTCTATTACTATTAAATCATGGAGATGATTTTTTGTCAACTGTGTTAATAGTGTAAAACGACATTTCCCTATAATCAATTTTTTTATTTTATATAGGTTCTGTTATACTTGGTGACTGATATACGGTATAAGTTAATCTTTATGCAATTATATAAATTATTTATTTTCGTTTTTTCTTATAATTACTGGCTTATATTTTTATAAATTTTTATCAGTCATTTTGTTTAACACAACCTTTATATAAAAAAAAAACTAATAATGATTAGTTCTTTCTTGCATCAAATTTCTTACGTTCATTTGTGTTTAAGATTCTTTTACGCATACGGAAATTTTCTGGAGTAACTTCTACTAATTCATCAGAATTAATATAGTCTAAACAATACTCTAATGTTAATTTACGTGGACGTTTTAATACAACAGTATGATCACTACCAGAAGCACGAGTGTTGGTTAATTTTTTTCCTTTAACTACATTTACTGCTAAATCATTATCATGGCTGTGTTCTCCAACAATCATACCTTCATATACTTCTGTTCCAGGTTCAATAAACATTGTTCCACGATCTTCTAATTGTCCTAAAGAATAAGCTGTTGCTTGTCCATTTTCCATTGATACTAAAACACCTAATTTACGTTGTCCAACATGATTACTTGCCATTTTACGATACTCTTTAAATGTATGATTCATCATTCCATAACCTTTAGTCATTGTCATAAACTCTGTCATAAAACCAATTAATCCACGAGATGGAACTGTATATAATAAGCGAACTTGATTTTCATCGTGAATCATATTATCCATTTGACCTTCACGTATTCCAAGTGCTTCAATGACACTACCTACATATTCTTCTGGTACATCAATTTGAACATCCTCAAATGGTTCACATTTTACACCATCAATTTCTTTAATAATTACTTCTGGTTTTGAAACTTGTAGTTCGAAACCTTCGCGACGCATATTTTCAATTAAAATAGATAAATGAAGTTCTCCTCTTCCTGATACGATAAATGATTCACTATCATTTGCTTTTATTTTTAAAGACACATCACGTTCAGTTTCTTTTTGTAAACGTTCTTCAATCTTTCTAGCTGTTAATATCTTTCCTTCTCTACCTACAAATGGTGAAGTATTTACACCAAATGTCATTTGTAATGTAGGTTCATCAATTCTTAAATGTGGAAGTGCTTCTTCCTTACCAACAGTACATATTGTTTCACCTACACTAATATCTGGAAGTCCAGCAATCGCAACAATATCTCCAGCTTCTGCTTCTTTTACTTCCAAATGTTTTAACCCATAATAACCAAAGATTTTTTGCACACGAAATTGTTTAATACTACCATCTAAACGCACACAAGATACCATTTCGTTTACTTTTACTTTTCCTCGTTTTACAACACCAATACCAATACGACCTACAAAATCGTTGTAATCTAATAAGGCTGGTTGAAATTGAAGTGGTCCGTCTAACTCTACATTAGGAGCTGGAATATAATTGACAATCATATCTAAAATAGGGTCCATGGTTGGTTGTTGTGTATTAATATCAGGATCTAAACTTGATGTTCCAGATAAAGCCGATGCATATACAACGGGAAATTCTAATTGACTTTCATCTGCCCCTAATTCAATAAACAAGTCTAAAACTTCATCAACTACATGTTCTGGTCGAGCCGATGGTTTATCAATTTTATTAACTACTACTATTGGCGTTACTCCTGCCTCTAATGCTTTCTTTAATACAAAACGTGTTTGTGGCATTGTACCTTCGTAAGCATCTACTACTAATAAAACACCATCTACCATATTCATAATACGTTCTACTTCTCCACCAAAGTCTGCGTGACCTGGCGTATCTAATATGTTGATTCGACATCCTTTATAATCAATGGCGGTTGTTTTAGCTAAAATAGTAATTCCACGTTCTTTTTCGATTGCGTTTGAATCCATAACACGTTCTTCTACTTGTTCGTTATCACGAAAAGTACCAGACATTTTTAATAATTTATCTACTAATGTTGTTTTACCATGGTCGACATGCGCAATAATCGCTATATTTCTTATATTTTTCATTAAAACACTCCCTTTGAAAAAACACTTTGCTAATTATATCACAAAGCATTTTTGATGTAAAGAATAAATATATGATTGTTATTAATCTATGAAATTACATGTTCTCTCATTATTTGACATTCTAGATTCATATAGTCAAACAAACTTTGTTTTAGACGATTTTGATACTCATGTAATTCTTTAACCACATGTCCTTGTTCTAAATGTGGTATTATTTCATTAATAAATTGAATTTGCTCGTTCATGGTATACAAACGAATTAATTTTAAGTTTCTCGGAGATAAAGTTTTACTTTTACGAAATAACGCACTTGTAATACCACATTCTCCTTTGGGCTTTTTCTTCTCTATCAAACGTATATCAGATTCAGCATAACCTTGACTAAATTTAGAATTTTCATGAAAACCTAACAATGAATAAGCTTGACTTTCTAACAAACACATAGGTTTAATAAAATAAGTATTTGATTTTATGTTAGTACCTTCTTTACAATCAGTATGTCGTACAAACATAGGTTGATTTAATACACAAAAATTCAAAAAACTTCCATTTTTTACTTTCAAATAGGCATAATTAAATAAACTATGATGACGATATTCATAACGTTCTAATTGTTGTAATGCGGTTTGGGTATTCATGTGTTTAATCATCACTGGTAATTGCTGATAGTAATTTTGTTCTTTTTCACTTAAATTAAAAACATCATTTACATTATCATCTAAACTTAATCCAATCACATGTGGAAAATAATCTTCTTTCAATTCAAAGGTATAAATACTATTATTGGTATAAACTAAGTATTCTTGATTCTTAAAATATTTATTATATAAATCGTAAGACTTTAATATCTTATCAAAAAGATGTTGTTTTTCGGCAATAGAGGGAATAATTCGGCGAACTTTATGAACACCTTTTTTGGAACGACGATATTCATCAGATGTAATAGAAATTGGTTTTAAAACTAAAGGTGCTTCATTAATACCTGTAAACACTTTTCGTATAAGATGGAGATTTTCCTTAACTTTTAAAGTTTGAGTTAAATCTTTTTCTTTTAAAATCTCTTGATAATAATGATTTAAAAAATTAATGATACGAATAGTGTCACCAAAAAAATCTTCATTTACAAGAAGTTTTTTGTGTAAACGAGTATTATAATCTTGAACATACAATTCAATGATTTGTTGAAATTCCTTTAGCTCATCCATATTCTTTACCCCATTTCCCACTTATTATAATTATATCTAACGATGGCGAATGAAACAATAGTTTTTTTTGATTTATTATTTTTTATTTCACAAATATTATAAATAGGAAAAATATGTAAATAATATTTAAGTAGTAATTATTCTAATACATCAATCGCTTGCTTTTGTAAATTTTTCTCATAAACAATTAATTTTTCCTGCACATCTAAAGTAGCAAGTAAAATATTTTCATAAGAAGTATATCCCTTTACTTTTAATTCTTTTTGAAGCCATTGTTCATCTTTGTGCATATACTCTAATGCATTTTTCATTACTCTACCATCCACTATTAAATTGGCGACTAAACGTACAGGATCTACTTTTAAGCTCATATCTTTTGGAGTAACTGGTTGATATTCCGCTTTAGGAAGTATACTTAGCTTTCCATTAGCTTCAACAACTGCATATTCAATTTGTGATACATCAAAGTATCCACTAATACGACATTGTTCTAAAAAGTCATGTATATCATATTTAGTTTTACGAAAATTATCTTCTAATAATTGGCCACGTTCTACTAAAATATTGGGTTTACCAATTAATATACGACGTAATGTAATATTTTTCATGGTTACTTTAGATACTAATAAGGCCATTATACCAAACACAAATAAAGCAACGATTCCATAAATAAATGGAACATCAGTATTAATAATCATTTCTGCTGCAAAATTGCCAATAGAAATACCAATAACATAATCAAAGAGACTTAATTCTGATACTTGTTTTTTACCAATAATCTTTGTCACAATAAATAACAAGATTAATGATATTACACTACGGGGAACAATGGCAACTGTTTTCCATATCTCTTCCATATCATCACCTTTTATTATTATGGCAAAGAAAAAAAATAGTATGTAACCTATTTTTTTAATTTATCTAAAATCTTTTGTTTGACACTCTTATCAAAGACTATGTTTGTTTTAAAAACAAAAATTAATACAATAGCCAATAAGATTCCATAACTTATATAACCTAGTATTGGATCTTTCAATACATAAATAATTGAGCACGCTGCAAATAAAATATTAATAAAATAAATGATTAATACAGTTGCACGTTGAGATAAATTACGATTTAATAATTGATGATGAATGTGAAATTTATCTGGTTTTGATATACTTTCACCTTTTAATAAACGTCGCAATATGGCAAAAAGTGTATCTAATATAGGAATTGCTAAAATTAAAAGGGGAATAATTAATGATGTCATGGTTACATTCTTAAATCCAAGTAAAGCAATTACAGCGATAATAAGTCCTAAAAACATAGATCCACTATCACCCATAAAAATACTAGCCGGATTAAAATTATGTACTAAGAATCCTAATGTTGATCCTAACATGATAAAAGTTAATATGAAGTCAAGACCAAACTTACCTTGCATTGTCGCAATAATTCCTACTGTTCCAAAATAAATCGCACTAATACCAGCAGCTAGCCCATCTAAACCATCAATTAAATTCATACAATTGATACATCCTAAAATAAAGAATAATGTAATAGGATAAGCAAATATTCCAAAATCAACATAAAATCCAAAGGCAGATAAATCTTGCATGATAATCTTACCATAGAAGACAATCACACAACTTGCGATTAACTGTCCAATAAGCTTATGAGAAGCTTTTAAGGGTTTGATGTCATCTACTACACCAGTCAGTACAATAATAAAACTACTTATTAAAATAGAATTCATAGTTGCTGATGGTTCACCAAATATCATATAACCACATAAAAAGGCTAAAAAAATAGCTAATCCACCTAAACGTGGCATTGGTTTTTTATGTACTTTTCTAGAATTAGGCATATCTAAAGCATTTACGTGCTTTGCTATACCACGAATGTATGGGACAATACTACATCCAATAATAAAAGTACTTAATATCATGAAAAATATTTTTATATATATTCTTGAATCCATAAAATTCACCTACTACATTAGTAGTATATCACATCTATTTTTAATATACAATTTTTCTTACTTGTTTTATTTGACAAGTGTTTTACAAATGTAAAATATTTTAGATTATCTCATGATTATGTTACTTTATGCATAAAAATAAATAAGGAAACATATCCTTATTCATTCCATGGAATACATTCCGTTACTTCTTCATTATCTACAACTGTAGTAATAATTGTTCCGTCACAATCACTAATATCACTAATCGTATTACTTTGACTTTTATTTAGTTGACTTTGAATTGTATCTATCATACTAGCAGCACTGCTACCTATTGTAAATATAAGTATTAAAGGTAGAAGTAATATTAAAATACCAATATAGGCAAATGGAGCAGCTATATTTGTTCCTCCTATACGAGCAACTTGAACACGAATATTTTCGAAACTTTCATTTTTATTATAAGCTAAAACTTTCTTAATTTTTCTTTTAGCATGATTTTCATATATATTTTTAAAGCATAATCCTACTATTAGTCCAATTAAAATATAAATTACTATATTAATTAAAAATGTTTCCAATATACTAAGTTTCATGGTTACTACAGCATTGATAATCATATTATATATAACGGTTTGAATAATCGCTAATAGTAAACCCAAGGCAATCATACGACGATAAAAGAAATATAAAAATCCAAAGAAAAAAGCAGACCAATTGATTGTTTTTACTAAAAGTTTTGGATAATTATTTCCCGTAAAATCCTTCATTAATTGTTTGTGTTCACTTTCACTTAATACTCTTGGTTCGTTAGACACAACTTTATTTTTCTCAACACCAATTACAGAATCTGTAGCTGGTGTAGTAGTAGATGATGAAGGACTAGGTTCTACTGGTGGAGTCTGAGGTCCCACAGGAGTAGCACTTTGAGAAATTATATCTTCCATAGGATTTACAGCCGCACTGGCAGCCGTAGTTGATGCTTCACTAGATACTGGATTCTTTGGTTGAGCATCCATTGGTTCAAAAGCATTCATTAAATCTGGTATTTCTGATTGTTCTTGTATTGGTGCTTCATTAACAGTAGCCTCTGTTACACCTGTATTATTTGACACCACATTTGGAAACACATTATTTTGAGTTAAAATATCATTACCGGTAATGTTAGTATTTGAATTATTTATATTAGATGATACTATAGGATCTTCTTTTGTTAAAGCTGACATATTAGGTATAACCATTGTTTTTTCTAAAACAGTTTCACTTTGCGTAGGTTGTTCAGTTGAAAATACCATAGATTCATTATTATTTGATTCTGTAACATTATTATTCACTTCCATAACATTATTGTTACTTTCTGGAGTTTTTGAAAGTTCTTTTCCACACTTTAAACAATATTGTACATCACTTGGATTTTCATAACCACAACTATCACACTTCATACAATCACCACTATATTATAAATCCAGTATAACAAGTGCGAAGAAAGATGTCAATAATTTTTATGGTATGTGTTAATCCTTTTTTAAAATGTATACGTATCATTAATTAAAATGTATACATTAATAAGTTATAATATATCTCTGAA
>CALVJM010000024.1 GCA_944332155.1 uncultured Bacilli bacterium | reverse complement strand
AATAAAGAATATACGATATATGTAAAAGCTGAAGATTCATTAGGTAATGTAGTATTCTCATTTGGAAAAACAACTACTATAGATCAAACAAAACCAAACATAATTATAACTGAAGGAAACAATGTAAAAGGGAATAATGGCTGGTATAAAGGATTAACATTAGATAGTACTATAACAGATAATGTAGGAATTAGAGAAGTAAAGTATTGTGAGACTATAGAGACAAGTTGTGAACCTAACGAAACATTAGAAGGACATAACAATATTTATAGTGTTAACTTAAGTAGTAATGTTTCACCAACTAGAATATGTGTCAAAGCTGTAGATACATCAAACAATTCTTCTATCCAATGTTCAGATAGATACAAAATAGATTCCAATGTACCAACCGTTTCTAACTTTACAGTTACACCAAATGATGACACAGTCACTTTAGAAGTAAGTGGTGTAGACAATGAAAGTGGAGTTATAAAATATTATTATAGTAAAGATGGGGGACAGAGCTTTGTAGATAGTACAAACCCTAATTATACATTTACTAGTTTAGAAGAAAAGGACTATTTAATGAGTGTCTATGTCGAAGATAGTGCCGGAAATAAGTCAGAAATCTCTACTAAATCAACCACAATCAAACATAATAGTTGGTGCGAGAGAAATGGATATACAGATTTAGCTGAATGTCTAATCGCATCTGAGACTAAGAGTTCAGATATAGACACAGCTAAACAAACTATCAAAGATAAAGGGACACCAGACTTTACAAAATCAGCTCCAGCAATAACCTATGAAGAAAGAATAAGTACCAATACAACAACAGTGTCAAATACTATTTATTGGTATATAGGAACTGGATATACCTTTGATACAGAGACTGGATTTTATACATTAACAGGATATAATTACACCGATCCAAGCAGTATTGATTATACTTCAGGTGATTATTATACATGTGCAAGTGCAGGTGCTTCGTGTACAACGATGTATCGAATTACAAAAGTTAACACAACTACAAGTGGTAGTGTAACAGTAACGTATGAAGCAACAGCTTATAGTTATACGACAGGAATAAAAAGTTATGATAATAGTGGAACGGGAATGTATGCTAGTACAGACAATTCTGGAGACACTTTTTACTATCGAGGAGCAGTTGGAGGAAACTATGTTAAGTTTGCAGAATACTACTGGCGAATCATTAGAATCAATGGTGATGGAAGTATTCGTATGATATATGACGGAAAAACACCACATGAGAATGGAGAATCAACTAGTGACCGACAAGTAGGAACAAGTAACTTTAATAATTATTTTAATGATAATGCATATGTAGGGTATATGTATGGAGATACAAGTAATAATATAGTTACTGAATCCGAAACCACATTTGATTATATTAGTTTATCACCAACAACAAAATATTATTTTGGAACATCATATACATTTGATAAAGCTACTAGAAGCTTTAAATTGAGTGGAAATCTAGTACAAGCAACTCCAAAAGAGTATCGAGAGAAATATAACACTAGTAATTATTATAGTTGTATGAATGCGGATGCAAATGCGAGTTGTCAACGCCTTGTTCATGTAATAATGGGTGTAAATGACACAACATTAAGGGTAAAAGGTATTTCATATTCATCAACAAGTTATGAGACTGCCCATAAGGATGAAGTCAACAGTACGATGAAAACATATTTAGATAATTGGTATGATCAAAATTTAACTAGTTATACAGACAAAATGTCAAATGAAGCAGTATATTGTAATAACCGAGTACCATCTACTACGAAAACAAGTACATATACTAATGAAGGATATGGAATAAATCCAACCATTTATGATTATGAGAAATTTTGGGATTGGTCAGGGACAAAAAAAGGACCAAATCTAGTTTGTGAGCAAAAAAATGATACATTTAGTGTATCAAGTACAACAGGTAATGGAATGTTAGATAAACCAATCGGTTTAATAACTGCTGATGAAGTGAATATGGCAGGAGGAAGAACAAGTGCTCAAAATAGGCTATACTATTTATATAGTGGTACCTATTATTGGACAATGTCGCCGTCTTACTTCTATAACTGGTTTATTGCCTTTGATTTCAGCGTGGCGTCTTTGGGTAATCTTGCACACGGTCGCGTGAGCGTTGGTTACGGCGTTCGTCCAGTCATAAGTCTTGATTCATCAAAGTTCAAGTTCACCGGAACTGGAACGATGCAAGATCCTTATGTGATTGAATAATATTAACTTTGTAAATTTTACATATTATAAGTATTATAAGTATTATGAAGAATTGGTATTGACAATCGCAATCTTTCTTTTGTATAATAAAAATAAATAATAGTTTAAGAATAGGAGAATAAAGAATGAAAAAAAGAGTGATAATTATTGTAATTATTTTAGCTATCGCAATTATTGGGGGAGTCGCAATTTGGTTTCTGGTTCAAGAAGAAGAACCAAAAACAGTGGATCATAATAAAGTAAACGAAGTGTACCAAGGGATTAAATCAAATAATTGTAGTACAGCTCTTCACATTGAAAAAATTCAAAATGTAAGTGAATTGAGTGATGAAAGTATTAGTTATCTCGTATTAAATGAAATGAAAAAAGATAAACTATTAAGTGATGAAATATCATTTAATGATTTTAAGAAAACATCTAAAGAAGTATTTGGTGAAGAAGTTGTACCTTCAACGATGGATAATTATTTATTTGATGGGTATGAGTATACTTTAGAAAATAATACTATTACACGTACGAAAAGTGAATGTGGAAATATTGAATATGTATCTAAGTTATATGGATACAGTGGTACTGATGATAGTTTAGAAGTAGATCTTAGAATAGGTTATATCGAAAACAATAAAGTATATAATATGGATGGTAAAGAACTTGGAGATTATAGTAAAGATACGTTAAATGAAATGTTAGATAATAGTACTTTACAAGTATATAAATATGCACGTAATGGTGATCAATTTTATTTAGAAGAGATTGGTGTAAGATAAAAAATTAGACAATAAAATGTCTAATTTTTGTTCTTTATTGTTAATTTTTTATTATTTCAGGTATAATAATATTGGAAGGATAGATATTATGAATAATAATCGTGGGTTTACATTGATTGAATTAATGGTCATGACAGTCGCAGCTGTTATGTTAACGGTATATACGATTCCAAAAGTTTTGGATGTTTTAGATACATCTAAAGATGAACTTTATAAAACACAAGTCGATATTGTTGAAAAAAGTGCGAAAGATTATTTTTTAAAGCACATTGATGAATTACCGGAAAATGAAAAGGATGCTCGTTTTATTAGTATTGAAACACTGGCTCAAGAAAATATTTTGGAGTCTAGTGATATGGTAGATCCTCGAACAGATAAACCAATGAACGGTTGTGTTATTGTTAAAACTAAAGGAAAAGATTATTCTTATACTTATACTGATGAAGTTTGTTCGAAAGCAAATCAAAAATATGCTCCTAAAATTACTTTTAAGGGTTCTGTAAAAAAAGAGATAGAGGTAGGTTCTGAATATGAATTTGTGGACGCAACCGCAAAAGATGTTTTAGGAAAAAAACTATCTGTGACAGGACCTTATTTGAATGATGAATTACTTACGCAATTAGATACCAGTAAAGTAGGTCAAGAATATCAATTAGAGTATCGTGTATGGGACGAAAAAAGAAATATTAAAGGTACTAAAAAGTTGGTTGTTCGTATTGTAGACACGGAACCACCAGTGATTAAAGTAAATGGAAAGACGAAAAGTTTTACGTTTACACAACCATTAGAAAAAGATAATTTAGAACAATTTGATGTAGAGGTTACTGATAATAGTAGTGAAGATGTTGATATGAAAGTGACTAGTACTGTTAGTCACTTAAAAGGAAAGGGAACGATTACTTATTTAGCTAAAGATAAATCTGGTAATATTACCGCTCTTGTAGTGACAGTAAATGTTACTGATAAAAAGAATCCTATGATTTTAAAAGTAGATGGTAATCCTAAAAAATATCAATCACAGGGAGCTATTTTAAAAGTATCTCAGGTTAATTATCTTGGTGATACTTTAGAATATTCTTTTGATGGTGGTAAAACATGGCAAAAAGAAAATCAAAAGGAAATTACGGAAAATGGAATTATATCTATCAAAGTTCGAGATATGTTTGGTAATGAGAGTGATAGTTGGGAAGAAGAAGTTACTACTGTTGACTTAGTTGCTCCATCGATACCAGAAGTTCAATTAAAAACTAGTGATTGGCGAGGAAAGGATTATGATGGTAATTGGACTAATCAAGAAGTTTACACTTTATTAAATAGTAAAGATGAAGAAAGTGCGATTGATTATTACGAATACTCTACAGATCAAGTTAATTTCGAAAAGATGGATAAGCGTATGTATGTTGATGATAATATTGATCAAACATATTATTTTAGAAGTGTTGATATGGCTGGTAATAGGAGTGATGTTACCAAAGGTTATACGATTCGTATTGATCAACAAGAATTAAAAGCTCCGACGGTTAAACTAGTCTCAACTAGTGGCCATGAGTTATCGCCTGGTAAAAAAATATGGGCTAGTGGAGATATTATCATCGAAAGTATTACTACTGAAAAAGAAAGTGGTAGTCCGATAGCTTATTATGAATTTTCTAGTGATGGTGGTTCTAGTTGGCAAAAGGCTAAAAGTTCTTATCACTTTAAAGAGAATTCTAAAGAAACATATTATTTTAGAAGTGTGGATGAAGCAGGAAATGTAAGTGAGTCTACTAAAGCTATTTATATATATATTGACCGTGTAAAACCTTCTACACCACAGGTAACTTTAAAACAGAATAATAAAAAAGGAAGAACCTATGTTTCTGGTTCAACCGTTGAAAATCCTATTTATATGTCAGTAGTATCTGTTGATAGTGGTAGTGGTATTGAGTACTATCAATATAGTTTTGACAATGTAAATTGGATAGAATTAGATAAAGATGAATATACGTTTAAAGGACCTTTACAAAAAACATTATATGTTCGTTCGGTAGATAAGGTTGGAAATGTGAGTTTAACTTATCAAGCTAATCTACATATTATAAAATAAAAGGTTAGATTTTCTAACCTTTTAGTAATAATAACCAGGATATGGTGAATAATAATATGGAGGATAATAATAATTATAATTGTTATAATATCCAGGACGACCATATCCACCATTAAAGGATGGTGCGAGTAATCCGCCAGTGATTCCACCTAAAATAAATGGTCCTAAAAAACCACCTCCAATTAAACGATCATCGTTTGGAGTGGTTGGTGTCATAGTGGAATCCATTACCGGATAGTTATAATTCATATAATTAGGATTCATATAGTTTGAATTCATTGTGAAAACTCCTTTCATCCTATTGTATGTAAAACTAAAGAAGAGGTGATAAATGTGGAAGAAAAAATGAGACAATTAAGTAAAACGATAGTAGAATATTCGTTACGATTACAAGAAAATGAGAAAGTGTTAATCAAAGCTGAAAGTATGGATACTAAGCCTTTGGTTCAATTATTAATTAATGAGATTTATCGTGTAGGTGCGGTTCCTATGGTTCGTTATAGTGATCAGGAAACTAATGATTTACTAATGTCTAAAACAAATATCGAGCGAGTTGCTTTATTAAAAGATCAAAACGAGTTTGATGTGAATCATTATGATGCGTTTATTTCTATTCGTTATATTGAAAATGATTTTAATGGAAAAGATATTGATAAACAGATACTTTCAGAAGTAGGGGAAGCATTAAAGGAGAGTAATGATATTCGTATCAATCAACGTCGATGGGTATTATTAAATTATCCATCTGTTACGGCAGCTTATAAAGCTGGTATGCCAACTAAAGATTTTTGTAAGTATGCTTGGGATGTTATGACTGTTGATTATCAGAAAATGCATGATTTAATTAAACCACTAAAAGAATTGATGGAAAGAACTGATAAGGTACGTATTGTTGCCCCTAATACAGATATTACTTTTTCAATTAAAGATATTCCTGCAATTCCTTGTTGTGGTGAATATAATATTCCTGATGGGGAGATTTTTACTGCTCCGGTAAAAACAAGCGTGAATGGTGTCATTACTTACAATACACCATGTCCTTATCAAGGAAATATATATACTAATGTTTCATTGACATTTGAAAATGGAAAAATAGTAAAAGCTACATGTAATGAAGATTCTGAGTCATTAAATCATATTTTTGATATTGATGAAGGTGCTCGTTATGTGGGTGAATTTGCGATTGGATTAAATCCCCAAATACTAAATCCGATGGGAGATATATTATTTGATGAGAAAATAATTGGTAGTATTCATTTTACCCCTGGTCGTGCTTATCGTGAGGCTTTTAATGGTAATATTTCTAGTATTCATTGGGATATGGTTTTAATCGAACGAAAAGAATATGGTGGCGGAGCTCTTTATTTTGATGATGTTTTGATTCGTCAAGACGGAAAATTTGTCTTACCGGAATTAGAACCTTTAAATTATCATTTAAAATAGAATAAATAAAAAAACTTTTTCGTATATTAAATTAGGTGATATTATGAAAAAGTTTTTTCAGTTGTTGGGATTTATTGCGCTTTGTGTGTTTAGCTTTTATTATACTGAAAAAACCGTTAGTGTTGTCAAAGAGTTTGATGAAATTATGATAGAAATTAAAGACGTTGCAAAATCAAAAAAGATAAAAAGTGAAAATGCCCTTATTCAAAATGATACTATTATACCTGGAAGAAATGGGCAAGAAGTAGATATAACTAAAAGTTATCAAAAGATGCGCCAATATGGTAAATATGATGAAAAATTATTGTTGATGGAAGAGTTTCAACCTAAAATAAGTATTAATGATCATTATGATAAATATGTAGTTAGTGGTAATTCTAACAAAAGACAAGTTAGTTTTCTCTTTCTAGCAGAAGAAGATGATGAACTTTCTGAAATATTGGAAATTGCCCATGAATATCAAGCTTCATTTACTTTTTTTATTGATAGTGAGTGGTTAGAAAAGAATAATCAGTTATTGTTGGAATTGATTAGTGCAGGACATACTGTTGGTAATTTAAGTCATAATGGTGATTATGAGGATGCTGATTTTGCTTGGATAGATACAGTTATTAAACGAATTGGCAAACAAGAAATAAGTTATTGTTACACAGAAGAAAAAAATAAAAATACATTAGAATTATGTGCGATAAATAAAAATTATACGATTTTCCCTTCTTTAGTAATAACAAATAATCCTTATAAAGAAATTAAAGAGAATGTTAAAGCTGGTGATTTGATTACATTAGATATAAATAAACAAACAATC
Source organism: uncultured Bacilli bacterium (assembly GCA_944332155.1). Classification (GTDB taxonomy): domain Bacteria; phylum Bacillota_I; class Bacilli_A; order RF39; family UBA660; genus Pelethosoma. Next base: position 8,814 of record CALVJM010000024.1, on the reverse strand, counting down.
CAAGAATTACCAAGTATTATTAAGTATTTAGAATCAAAAGATTATGAAATAACAAATTTGCAAACACATTTAAGTGAATCTAATGATTCTTTTTAGAGTATCAAGTATTGTCAATCGACATATTATGTTTTTATTTTTGATTGCAAAAAGCACTTATCTGTGATATATTAGGTATAGGGTAAGGAGAATATGGTAAAGGATTTGTTTGTTTCTAAAAAGCTTAAAAATGTTCGATTTTAGGAGGGAAAATATGAAAAAGAAATTAACATTAATGATGATGTCATTTGCTTTTGCTCTTCTTGCATTACCAATGGTTGGTCATGCTTCTGAAGCAGATGCAAAAGAAATTAAAACTTATGAAGAATTAGTCACTGCTGCTAAAACTGGTGGTGAATATAAATTAACTGCTGATATTACTATGGTAGGACAAAAACCTATTGAAGTAACAAAAAGTATGGTTCTTTATGGTGGTGATCATACTATTGATGGTACAGATATGGTAAGAAGTGAAACTGGTAATGGTTCTATTATTACTGCTCACGAAGGAACTGTTGTAGAATTATATGGTCTTAAATTAAAGAATGCTAATAAATATGGTGTTCATGCTTATAATGGTGGAACCGTTTCTGTACACGGTGTAATTATCGAAAATTGTAAATATGGAGCTGTTTTAGTTAATGGAGGAAGCCTTGTAGTAGGTGACCTTAGCATGAAAGATAATGGAGAACATCCAGGTGGAAACGGAATCGAAATCGGTAAAGGTTCTGATGTGACTTATGATCCTGTAATCTCTGTTGTTGGAAATGTTACTGTAGAAGCTGGAACTCAAACAAATGCAATTGCTTTAGCTGAAAATGATAATTTAACTACTGTTTCTATTGTTAATGTTGAAGGAGCTTTAAATACATTAGCTATTGAAGATGGTAAATTAGTTATTAAAGATGAAAATGGTGCGACTAAATATGAATCAAACAAACCTGCCAATAAAGAAATCACTCTTGTAGATGAGACTGATATCGAAGAGCCAACACCAACACCAATTCCAAATCCTGGTGACACAGAAACACCTGCAGATGAAGTTGCTGCAGAAAATCCAAATACATATGATGGTATTTTAGGATATGTTACACTTGCAGTACTTGGTGTTTGTGCACTTGCTTTTGGTGAAAAAAAAGCTTTTAGTAAATAAAAATAAAGAGCTAAGGTTTAAACCTTAGCTTTTTGTTTGTGTTTTAATAAGTTTTGCGTGTAATACAACTTTTTCTTTATCATTATAACAAGTTGATAATGTAAGTATTTTATCGTTTGTATTTACTTCAGCATTAAAATTCCATTTACTTCTTCCTTCTATGGTATTTAAGAAGGTTTGAAAAGACTCGGTTGTACCAAAATTACTTGTTAGATAGTAAGTTTCTGTTGGAATACTATAAACGGAAAAGACTTGCCATAAGCTGTTGTAAGATGGTGTTGATAAATGAACAACATAATTATCTGTCTTATTATACCAATCATTTTTAAATACGTTTTTTAAAGAACCAAACATAGTTGTATCCCAACGTCCGTGAGCATAAATAATAGTATTTTGACTTAAATTATTTATATCATTACGATAATCTAGAAAAACCCATCCAGCATCATTCTTACTTTTATCATATGAATGAGTTAAATAATAGCTATTATCATTGGATTGTACCACTGGATAATTAATATTTGTTCCATTTACTTTTAAGAAAGCTACAGTATCACTATTTTTTGCAAGCAATTCATCAAAATTGACATTAATTAAAGGTAATTTAATATAGTTCCAATAGTCGTTATTCTTATCTTGTGGTGAGTTTACTAATGTATCTTCATCACTGGCTGGAACTTCTTCTACTTTTACAACATCTTTAATTTCTTTTTCCTGTTTTGATGTTTTCTTGTTGTCAAGATTCCACTTCCATATTTGAAAACCGGAATAAGAGAGAAGAGTAATTGCTATAAAACAAATGATAAGACCATAAATCCGTCTTTTTTTTCGCAGTTTTTTTCTTCCTACACGCGTTTTTGTGTAGAATTCTTTTTTATCCTTTCTCATATAATCACCATAATAATATTATAACATGTAGTACTTTTATTTATCTATGTTATTTTTTATTTTTTCAGTATTTTTAAAATTTAATTTTGCCATTTCTGTTAATTTTTCAAATCCATATTTTTGAACGATTTGTAGACCAATTTCGTCTACTTTAGGGCCAGCTCCTTTTGGTAAAAATACACCAATACTCGCACCTAGTTTATCAAATTCGGTGATAAAAATATATCTGCTGATTAATGAGGCACAAGCAACTGCCAAACATTTATCTTCACCTTTTGTTAAAAAGGTAAGTGGTCTTACAACAGTAGAGGCCTCTTTTAAATAATTATAATAAATATATGGTTTAGCAAACTCATCAATCACAATATAATCATAGTTAGGTTCTTTAGTCTTCATACGTAACAGTACTTTATTATGAAGAATAGCTTTAATTTTATTCATGTTTATATTTTCACTATATTTTTCATTGTATTCTTTATTATTTAAAATAATACTTTGATAAGGTACTTTTTTAATTAATTGTGGAACTACTTTTAAAATTTGTTCGTCAGTCATTTTTTTTGAATCTTTGACACCTAATTCCTCTAGAAAAGGAATATCTTCTTTACGAACATAAGCTGCGGTTACTACAATAGGTCCAAAATAATCACCAGTTCCAACTTCATCACTACCTATGGTGTTCGCATAATATATTTTTGGATCTATTTTGTGTTCTAATTTATCTTTTTTCTTTTTATCATTAGAATTTTTTTCTTCTATTTTTTTACCAGGATTTAGTTTTTGTTCCATTTGTTTCCACATTGCCGCATCAATATCGGCACTAATTCCTTGAAAGACAACCTTTCCTGATTCATATAGAGTTACGACTGTATCTGCTTCATCTGCTTGAAACAAAGCGTAAGGTGGCGTTTTTGGCCTTTTCTTATCTTGAAAATATTCAATCATTTTTTCTTGTGTATTTTTACTTAATTTTAAAGTTATTGTCATCATATCACATCCTATGATTATTTTATCATGAAACGATAGGAAAAGCTAACAATTCTTCTTAAAATATATAATTTGTGATGACTATTATAAAATATGATTAAAGAATGAAAAAAAATAATTGAGTATAACTAAGAAGGAAATTCTCTTTCTTTTTTTGTGTGAATGTAATATAATAGAAGAGGGAGGATATGTATGAATGTAGTAGATGCGATTATTATATTATTTATTGTCTTTGGTGCGATAATGGGATTAAAACATGGCTTTACCAGACAATTAGTTTCTTTTTTAGGAATTTTAGTAATTACGGTTTTATCATTTTTCTTGAAAAATTATATTTCGGTATTTCTATATGAAAATCTTCCGTTTTTTAGTTTTGGTGGAATATTTAAAGGGGTTACAGTATTAAATATTGCTTTATATGAAGTTATTGCCTTTTTAATTGTTTTTAGTATTTTGATGGTTATTTTTCAAGTGGTATTGTTATGTACCAAAATATTTGAAAAAATTTTAACATTTACAATTATTTTAGGTATTCCATCTAAAATTTTAGGGGCTCTTGTAGGTGTTGTTCAATATTATGTAATATTATTTATTATTTTGTATATTATATCACTGCCATTTTTTAGTGGTAATTTGTTAAAGGGAAGTAAGTATGCAGAACCAATCTTAAAACACACACCAATATTATCAAGTAACATTTCACGGACGATGGATGTTTTTGATGAATTTGCTAATTTGAAGGAAGAATATGAAAATAGTGATAGTGCGGATGAATTCAATAGAGAAACTTTAGATTTATTCTTAAAGTATAAAGTGATTACCGTAGATTCTGCTGAGCGTTTAGTGGAGAAGGGAAAATTAAATGTTGATCATATCGATAAGATATTAGATAAATATAGAGAGGATGAATAATAATGAATGATTTTAAAGAACAAGTGAAAGATGGAATTGTTTTAGTGGACTTTTTTGCTACATGGTGTGGTCCATGTAAAATGCAATCACCTATTTTAGAAGAAATAAAAGAAGATCGAAGTGACATTAAGATTATGAAAGTTGATGTAGATCAAGAAACAGAGTTAGCGCGTGAATATGGAGTCATGAGTATTCCGACATTAATCTTATTTAAAGATGGAAAAGAAGTTGCTAAAAATGTAGGATTCATGCCCAAAGAAGTTTTAATTCAATGGATTAATGATCATCGTTAAAAAAGAGTTCAAATTTGAACTCTTTTATATTTTCTTTTTTAAAGTTTTAATTTTATATTTTGCTTTTTTGATGAAACTACTATTTATTTGTTGAAATTTTGGATATACTTGTTTTAAAACCACCGGTAAGTCTTGTTTATTTATCGTTAAAATATCTAAATAAGAATGTGGAAGATCTCCGATTTTTACTTTTTTAATATCATCGTTAGATGAAGCAGAAGATTGTAATAAAAATTGTTCATTTAAATTACAACGTAGTATATATTGACATTGATTACTCGCATCTTCTACCGGAATATCAAAAAATGAATTTTCAAAAAATAAGTCAATACTTTCTTTAGATAATAGATGATCAATAGAAGTTTTGATTTGTGGATCAGTATCTAATCTTTGTAATAAAGCGTCATCACCTTCCATCGCAAAGTAAGTTTTACTTAACATTCCCTCATCGGTTGGAACAACGTCGTTACTTTTATAAATACTAACTGATTTTCCATGTGCTTCATTAATATCTAAACGTAATTGAAAAGGATCCTCTTTTGGAGCTTCTTCAAGTACAATTGGTTCTTCCTTATCTAATTTCATATCTGCTTCTTCTAATTGTTCTTTTACATCCTTAATTTTTTGTTCGATAACTGCATCTTCGACACTATTAAGTTGGTCATTCTCATCGACTTTTTCTTGATATTTCATTGTGATTTCATTTTTATAAAAGTTCAATAATTTTAAAAACTCTTGAATAGAAATTGTATTATTTTTTTGCATTCTACATCACCCCATTAGATTAGTATATGTCGGGAAATAAAAAAAGTAAAGGTAAAAATTGAAATTTCATAAAAACTTCACAAAATCGTAGGCATAAACATTAAATTTTTGTATAATGGAGGAGGTGAGGAAAGTATGCAGCGATATTTTACAAATGAAAAGAAAGAATCTCTATTTTATTTAAATTTAAAAGATACGCACCATATTACCAAAGTAATGCGATTGAGAGAGGGAGATTTAATAGAGGTTGTTTATCAAAGACAAGCTTATGAATGCAAGATTGTCAAAATGGAAAATCAAATTGTGGTTGAACCAATACATGTGATTGCTCAAGAGCAAAGAAATTTTGGGGAAGTGACGTTGATTATTCCGCTACTAAAAGAACAAAAAATGGATTATATTTTACAAAAGGCCACTGAGTTGGGAGTGGATGAAATTAGAATTATAGAAACAGAACGTTCGGTTGTGAAGTGGAATGCAAAAAAAGAAGATAAAAAAAGGGAGCGTTGGGCAACTATTTTGAAAGAAGCAAGTGAACAAAGTAAGCGTCTGACCATTCCTATTTTACATCCAGTAGTTAAAATTAATGACTTAACTGATTTAGAAGGAACAAAGATGATTTGTTCTACTAGAGAAGTCAAAAATAATGTCAAATTATTTTTGCAAAACCATGCCAAGTATGATAAAATGTTTATAGCAGTAGGACCTGAAGGAGGCTTTACTTTGCAAGAAGAAAATGCTTTTATTGAAAAGGGTTTTACACCAGTTACCTTAGGCAAAAACATATTACGTGTAGAAACGGTTCCTTTATTTTGTCTAAGTGTGCTTATGTATGAATATATGGAGTGAATCGTATGAGTGATACTGTAGCTATTATTATTTTATTAGTGATTGCGATTATTTTATTAATTGGCTGTTTTTTATATTTATCTTATGTCAAAAAACAAAAAGAAAAATATGAAAAAGAATTATTAAGTCAAGTACGTAATAAGACCAAAGAAATGAATTCTGATACTAATTCATATGTTTCTGAGCCAGTCAGAAAAGAACCTACAACGGAAGTTTCTAATCGCCGTCAAGAACAAGTTAATCTAGAAGCGTTGCTAGAGAAGATGCAACAAGATTTAGAAGGGCAAAATGCGGATAAAGTAGTAGACTTTGAACAAGAACAGGAGGAAACTTCTATTATTAGTTATAAGGAGCTAAAAAAAGCGGTTGAAGATTTTACTGAAGACGAAGAAAAAGCCCAAGAACAAAGCCCTATTTCAGTACAGGAAGTTTTATCTTTAAAAGAAGCACATGATGAAGAAATTCAAAAACAAGAAGATCCTATTTTATCTTTATTACAAGAAACTAAACCGTCACCAGTTGTATCTAATATAGAAAAAGAGTCTACATCTGGAACTAAAAAGTTTCATAATACTGAGTTTATCTCACCAATATATGGAAAGCAAGAACAAAAGAGTGATTATCCACACATTCCAGTTTATCAAGAACAAGAAGAAGTATTGAATGTATTGGATACGGAAGAAGACCAACATAACGAAAAGTTTTTAAATGAATTAAAGGATTTTCGTAATCAATTATAGATAGGGGGATATCATGACATTTAAAATTATTACCTTAGGTTGTAAAGTAAATACTTATGAATCAAATGTCATGCGTGAATTATTATTAAATCATGGATATCAAGAATTAGAACCACGAGAAAAAGAAATAAAACCGGATATTGTTATCATTAATACTTGTTCCGTTACAAATAAAGCAGATCAAAAATCAAGAAAATGTATTCGTCGTGCACATAAGATGAATCCCAAAGTTTTAGCGGTTGTTGGGTGTATGAGTCAACACGAACAAGAATCATTAATGAGTTTAGAAATGATCGATATCTTATTAGGGAATTATGGTAAAAATAAAATAGTGGATTATATAGAAGATTTTTTGACTCATAAAAAACCGATTGTTGATATTCGTGATTTAACCGCATGTGGATTTGAAGATATGCAATTGACGAATTTTAATCAGACGAGAGCTTTCGTAAAAATACAGGATGGTTGTGAAAATTATTGTGCTTATTGTATTATTCCGTATACTCGCGGGCCAGTACGCAGTCGCAATCCTGAATCTATTTTAGAAGAGATTTGTGCATTAGTTCGTAGTGGTCATAAAGAGATTGTGTTAACCGGAATTCACACTGGACATTACGGAAGTGAATTATCAGATATGCATTTATCAGATTTAATTAAAAAAATTCTTTTAGTACCTGGTGTAGAAAGACTTCGTATTTCTTCTATTGAAATGAATGAAATTACTACAGAATTTATTCAGTTGATGGAACAATCTAAGGTGTTAGTAGATCATATGCACATTCCTCTTCAAAGTGGAAGTGATGCCGTTCTACAGGCGATGCATCGTAAATATCAAGTGAAAGAATTTATGAATAAGTTAGAACAGATTAGAGAAGTTCGTCCTAATATGTCTATCACTACGGATGTAATTGTAGGTTTTCCAGGTGAAACAGAAGAAATGTTTCAAGAAACAATCGACAATGTGAAAAAAATGAAGTTTTCTAAAGTACACGTTTTTCCTTTTTCTAAACGCGATGGAACAGAAGCGGCAAGTCGTACAGATCAAGTTCCAGAAGAAATCAAAAAAGAACGTGTTCATCGTTTGTTAGAAGTATCAAAAGAATTAGAAATCTCATATATGAAATCATTTATAGAAAAAGAAGTTGAATTTTTACCTGAAATTGAGAAAGATGGTTTTATAATTGGCCATACAGGAAATTATTTAATGGTTAAATGTATGGGCTCTAAAACAGAACTCAATCAATTAAAAAAAGTGGTATTAGAAAAAATAGAATATCCTTATATGATAGGAGGAGTTTATGCCAAAGTTTAGTATTATTGTTCCTGTATATAATGTAGAAGATTATATTAGTGATTGTTTAGAATCTATTTGTAAACAAAGCTATGATGGTTTTGAAGTTATTGTGGTAAATGATGGTAGTCCTGATCATTCTGATTATTTTATCAAAGAATATGAGAGGAAAGATCGCCGCATTCGTTCTTTTAAGAAGAAAAATGGTGGTTTATCTAGTGCGAGAAATTATGGTGTTACTAAAGCTCGCGGAGAGTATCTAGTTTTTGTTGATAGTGATGATACAATTGAGCCAGACTTATTAAAAGAACTTCAGCAAGTAATTGAGAAAAACGAAAACGTAGATGTAATTCGTTTTCAAATTAATGAAGTAAATCAGTATACCAAAAAAACAACCCCATTAAAAGGGGCCATATTTGGTGTTTGTTCTGGTGAAGAAGGTTTTAAACAATTGGTTCAAAATTCTTTATTAGAGCCTGCTTGGAGTTATGCTTATCGTAAAAATTTTTTCACCAAATATCGTTTTCAATATGCGGAAGGTAAACTTCACGAAGATTTTGGACTAACACCGTATTTGTTAGTAAAAGCCCAAACAATGGTGTCTATTCCGTATTATGGATATAATTATTTAATCCGTGAAAATAGTATTATGACAAGTCCAAGTGAAGAAAAATTAGTTCAACGTATGAATGATTGTCTTTATCATTTTGATCGATTATTGACTTGGATTGAAAAAGACAAGCAAGTAAGTCAAGAAACGAAAAAGATATATTGTAGTTTTATTGCCAATGTACTACTTAGTAAATCTATTATTGTGCCTAAGGCTTATGTAGATTTTTATATTAAAGAGTTAAAAAAACGTCATATTGGGAACTATCTTTTATCCAATACGTGGAAACG
>CALVJM010000023.1 GCA_944332155.1 uncultured Bacilli bacterium | reverse complement strand
ATCTTTTCTAATTCTTCTATAAATCTATCTTGATTCATGAGCATACTCCTTTTTTAAATAAACCATTAGAATGGAAATATCTGCTGGATTAACACCACTTATACGAGCTGCTTGAGCAATCGTTGTAGGGTGAACTTCTTTTAATTTTTGTCTTGCTTCACTCGCAATATTCTTAATTTGATCATAATCAATATTTTCTGGTATTTGTTTTCGTTCTAAATGAACTAATTTTTCTGCTTCTTTCAAAGCCTTTTTAATATAACCTTCATAACGAATTTCAATTTCTACTTGTTCACTAATCTCTGGGTCTAAATCATATGGTAAAAAGGGACGAATCTTCTCCATCGTAATCTCAGGACGTTTTAAGAAATCATATAAGCTAATACGATCGCGTAGGGGAGAAGTCGATAATTTTTCTAAATAATCACGAACTTCTTTTTTAGGTGTTATATATATATCTTTTAATTCTTGTTTAACCTTATTAATTTGGGCTTTTTTTAATTGTAAATGATCATATTGTTTTTGATTAATTAATCCATATTGGTAACCATATTCTCTTAATCGAAGATCTGCATTATCATGACGTAATAATAAACGATATTCAGCACGAGAAGTTAATAAACGGTATGGATCGCGAACACCTTTCGTTACTAAATCATCAATTAATACACCAATATACGCTTCGTTTCTTTTTAAAATAAATGGATCTTTGTTTTCAATTTTAAGACAAGCGTTTATTCCAGCCATTAAACCTTGACAAGCTGCTTCTTCATAACCACTTGTTCCATTTATTTGACCAGCAGTAAATAAGTTTTCAATCAATTTAGTTTCTAAATTTTGCTTCAATTGAGTAGGATAAATTGCATCATATTCAATAGCATATGCATATTTTAAAATTTTCGCATTTTCTAACCCTGGTAAACTATGTACCATCTTTTCTTGAATATCATGAGGCATACTGGTAGAAAAACCTTGAATATAAATATCATCATAGAAACGACTTTCTGGTTCAAGAAATAATTGATGACGTTCTTTATCTTTAAAACGAACAATTTTATCTTCTATCGATGGGCAATAACGAGGTCCAATACCGGTAATATCATCTAATCCTCCATACATACTGGATTTTGTTAAATTTTCGTTAATAATTCGATGTGTTTCCGGTGTTGTATAAATCAAATAACAAGGTACTTGATCTTTTAAACTATATTCAGGAACATTGTCAAAACTAAAAGTATACTTTTCTTGAGAACCATATTCTACTTTAGCTTTAGTAAAATCAATAGTATTTTTATCAATACGTTGAGGTGTTCCGGTTTTTAAACGAATAATTTTAAATCCTAATTCCTTTAAATGATCACTTAAATAATTCGATGGTCGTTCTCCATGTGGTCCTTCACGATGACGAGTATCACCCACTAAAATATCGGCTTTTAAATAAGTACCTGTCGTTAAAATGACAACCTGAGAATGTATTTTATCACCATTCTCTAAAATTACTCCTTTAACTTGATGATTTTCAACTATTATATTTTCGACCATACCTTCGCGAATTGTTAAATTAGTGATAGACTTTAACTCTTTTAGCATTTCTTTTGGATAAGTAATTTTATCAGCTTGAGCACGAAGGGCTTGAACGGCAGGACCTTTGGCGTGATTTAATAATTTCATTTGAATTTGAGAACGATCGGCAACTTTCCCCATTAAGCCACCTAAAGCATCAATTTCACGAACAACAATTCCTTTCGCACTTCCTCCAATGCTTGGATTACAAGGCATATCTGCAATATTATTAATATTTCCCGTTATTAATAAAGTTTTATGTCCCATACGAGCTGCAGCCGATGCAGCTTCACATCCTGCATGACCACCTCCGACTACAATTACTTCATATTTCATTTTTACCACGTCCTTTTGACTAACCTATTATACTTTAATTTTATCATAAAGACAAGAATAAATCTTAAACATATATATAGCCTAATATATAAAAAAGATATAGAATTTTGATTAAAGTTCTATATCACAAGAAAATCATTATTTCATAATTCATGAAAAAACAATTTCATCCTAAAGCAACATCTAATATCATCATTACAGAAAATCCAATTAAGGTAAATATAGCCATTAAATCTTTTTGAGAATTTGTTTGACTTTCCGGAATTAATTCTTGTACTACAACATATATCATCGCACCGGCCGCAAAACAAAGTAAAAAAGGCATTAAAAATTGAATTTTTAAAACTAATAGGGCACCAATAACTCCAGCAATTGGTTCTACTACACCACTAAGCTGACCATAAAAGAAAGCTTTTGTTCGACTATATCCCTCTCGTCGTAACGGGAAGCTTACTGCACTTCCTTCAGGAAAGTTTTGTAATCCTATACCAATAGCTACCGCAAGTGCCCCTGTCAATGTAGCTCCAGATAAACCAACCCCTAAAGACCCAAAAGCAACACCAACAGCCATTCCTTCTGGAATGTTATGAATTGTAATTGAGACAATCAGCATTAAACAACGTTTAAAGCTATCTTGTTTACTTTCATGACGTTTTTTAGGATGGTATTGTTGATATAATTTATATATATTATCACTAATAAACAGTAGCAAACCACCACTAATAAAACCCATAGAGGCCATAATCCATGCATTCAAACCTAATTCTTCAGCTTGACTAATTCCTGGAGATAAAAGTGACCAAAATGAAGCTGCAATCATTACACCTGCCGCAAAACCTAACATCCCATCCATAAAAGTTTTATTGATTTTTTTCATTAAAAAAACTAGACTAGCTCCTAATGCGGTCACAGACCAAGTAAATAATGTTGCTAATCCAGCTTGTAACACTGGAGATAAACTACTAAACCAATGAAACATAATTCCTCCTATCTAGTTATTTTCCTAAACAAAATTGACTAAATAGTTGATCAATTAGTTCTTCTTCGTATGTTTCTCCAATAATTTGTCCTAAATCATTCCATATTTTCTTTAAATCAATTTCTAAGATATCCATTGGATATCCGTGTTGTAATCCTTGTTCTAATTCTTTTAGAGAACATAAAGCCTCTTTCAACAAAGCAATACTTCGTGCACTAGTTAAATAAGTCATATCTTTAGTTTCTATTTTTTCCAAAGCAAATAATTTCTTAATTGCTTTCTTTAAATCTTCAATTCCTATATTTTGGGAAGCACTCATTGAAACTACTATATGATTTTCTAGTAATTGTAAATCTAAATGATTCTCTAAATCTATTTTATTCACCACAACAATATGATTTTTTGACTCTAGTTCTTTTAAAATAGTTTTTTCCTCTTCATTCATAGGTTCGTTATTATTTAATACAAATAATACTAAATCCGATTCATTCATTAGTTGACGACTTTTTTTAACACCAATACTTTCTACAATATCATTGGTTTTTCTAATCCCAGCAGTATCTATCATATGAAGTAGTATTCCATCTAAATGAACAGTTCCTTCTACAATATCACGAGTCGTACCTTCAATATCCGTTACGATGGCTTTTGATTCATTCAATAAGGCATTTAATAAACTACTTTTACCTACATTTGGTTTACCAATAATAGAAGTCTGAATACCATCGCGAATCATTTTTCCATTTTCGCTTTCATTTAAAATTTTTAAAATTGAATGCTTAACTTTTTTAATCATCGGCAATAGTTGTTCATTAGTAAACTCTTCAATATCTTCATATTCTGGATAATCAATATTTACTTCAATATTAGCTAATACTTCTAATATTTCCTGACGCAAATCTTTGATTAATTGCGATACTTTACCATCTACTTGACTAATAGCTAAAGCTCTAGAACTTTCGGTTTTAGCTTCTATTAAATCCATAACTCCTTCAGCTTGAGTTAAATCAATTCGACCATTTAAAAAGGCTCTTTTTGTAAATTCTCCCGCGTCCGCTTGACGACATCCATGGGTTAATAATAACTCTAATACTTTTTGGGTAGTAGCTATTCCTCCATGACAATTAACTTCAACAACATCTTCCACTGTAAAAGTACGTGGGGTACGCATTACCGAAACTAATACTTCATCAACTATCTCTTCATTATCTATTATATGCCCATAATGAATTGTGTGACTAGGAACTTCATTTAAATCTTTTCCTTTAAATATTTTATTAACGATTGAGATTGATTCTGGTCCACTAACGCGAATAATAGAAATAGCCCCTACTCCTAATGCGGTTGAAATTGCAGCAATTGTATCTTCCATAATATAACACCTCTTATCTTTTGATAAATCTTTTTACTTTTTTTAACATACTCTCTAATCCTAAATATTTATAATAACTTTTAGGATGTTTTAAAACCCTTGCAGAAACATATTTATCCGCAAAAGTTACAATCCAACTTTCAATATAGCGTGGTGGATGTAGATTTAACGGAAACATATGACGAATAATAATATTTTCAACACGTGGATTTAAATACTCTGGATAAAATTTACGAGCATTTTCTAATGCTTCCCTCGCATGAACAAAACCATGTTGTTTTAATGGGTTTCTTGGCTTTTTAGGAATCTTATATAATTCTGCTTCTTCCTTAGTAAATTGCCATGGATATGGATAAAAATCGTGCAATAGCCCACCTATAGCTGCACTATAGCTATCACAACCATACTTTTTTGCAATTCTATAAGCCAAATAAGATACTTCTATACAATGTTCATAAACTGATTCATTTTCATGATGTCGATATTTTTTTCTTTTTTGAAATTCATCGGAATCTAATATGTTCTGGACAATATCTAAATATTCTTTCTCTAAACTCATAGTTCACGCTCCTATGTTATTTTACATGAAATTGGGATAACTTGTCAAAAGAAAAAGAGGGATTTAATCCTCTTTATACTTTATCACAACATAACGATGTGGTTCTTCTCCTTGACTGTCAGACGTCAAGTTAGAAAAATCATTCACAATACTATGAATCATACGTCTTTTATAAGAATTCATAGGGTCTAAATTTACATCAATATGACTTTTTAAAACTTCATGACAGATTTTTTTGATTTCTTTTTCAAAAAAGTAATTTTGTTTCTCTTTATAATTTGATACATCAACCATAACAGAAACTTTAAAACCTGTTTGAGAAATAATTGCTTGACGAAGTAATTGTTGAATAGAATTCATCGTTCTTCCATCTTTTCCAATTAATAAAGCATTATGATCTGACACTAATAAAACTTGAATGATTTCATCTTGTATTTTTATCTCACTATTAATTTCCATATTTAAATAAAGTGATAATTGTTTAATGTATTCTTTTATATAATCTAATAAGTCAGATTTAAGTAAAACTTCTAACTTTATTTTTTTTGCTTTAAATAATTTTGCCTCTATTTCGCTTTCGCGAAGATAAATTTGATCTTCAGTAACTTCTAATTCGTCTAAACAGCGATTTAATGCCTGTTCTTTTGTTTTATCAATATATTCTCTTACTTTAAGCATTTTTGTTTTTTCTCCTTTTTACCCATAAGTTTTGTAGAATTGTAAAGGTACTATTAGTAATCCAATATATGGCAATTCCAGTAGATAACGAAATAGAAGCAATACCTAAGAATACAATCATCATATTTGTCATCATTTTCATTTGTGCGGCTTGTTCTTTACTCATTGAAGCAGTACTATTCAATTTCATACTAAGATAACTAGCTCCAATAACAAGTACAATAATAATAATATAATAATATTGTCCATGACTAATACCAGTCATAGGTGTTGTACCTAATTGTAACCCTAAGAAGTTACCTTCAAAAATAACTGGTAGTCTATTTAATGCCTCATAGAATGCTAAAAATAATGGGATTTGTAAAAATGAAAATAAACAACCAGACATTGGATTAATTTGATACTTTTTATAAATCATCATCATTTCTTGTGATTTCATCATTAAACTTTCTTGATCATTTCTATTACGATATTTTTGTTCAAGACGATTTAATTCTGGTTGAGCTTTTTTCATGTTTTCTGACTGCAAAGCTGTCTTTTTTGTTAATGATATAGTTGCAAGTCTTATTAATAAAGTAGTTACCATGATTGCTAACCCATAATTTTTTAATAAAGTTCCAATTTGAATAATAACCCAAGCCAATGGACGAACAAAAATAGTATCCCAAATGCCTTCATACTCTCCACTTACGATTTGAAAATTTTGACATTTTGGCAATTCTTCAATTTTAACTTTATTTTTATTATATTGTTTTATAGTTTCTGAATCCGATGGTTGACAAAAGATATTCTTCGTTAATACTTGCCCTGTAGTTTCATTAACTACAGCTTTATTATCTTTATCTTTTAATTGTTTAGTACAACCAGTTAAGGACAGTACAATACAAACTATTACTAATAATTTTGTATATTTTTTTAATTTTTTGTTCATTTTTTATCTCCTTTAATTAATTCTAACTTTTCAAGGGCTGTCCATAAATCATTCTGCATTTCTTTATAATTTTTATCTAAAATGCCCTTTCTAACTATTATAATACAATTAAAACCATTTTTATAGACTTTTTTATCAAGAATGTTTTTTATTTGCCTTTTAATCTTATTACGCACAACCGCATTACCTATTTTTTTTCCTACTGAAAATCCAAAATAATAGTTGTCTTCTTCAATTCTTTCTATATATATAATATATTCCTTATATTTATATGGTTTATATTTTCCAATAATACGATTATAATCTTGGTTTTTTTTGACAATATTTCTCTTTTTCATAAAATCACCGACCAGCTACAATTATAGGTAACATATATAGTAAAAAACCACCGATTGGACTCATCAAGTAATCAGTGGTTATATATTAATGAGATAAAACTTTACGTCCTTTTCTTCTTCTACGTGCCATAATATTTGTTTTTGTACGTGCAAAGAACCCATGTTTTTTTGCTTTTTTACGATTATTTGGTTGATATGTTCTCTTCATGAAAAACCACCTCCTGAACTTTTTTTTCAATTGCTTTAATAATTATATAGAAAAAGGTGATATTTGTCAAATCTTTTTAATTAAAAATTATCTTTGATACCAATATTTTCCTTGATTAAAGATGTAATTATCATATTCATATAATATTTTTCTCAATAATTAGCGGTAATGAAACTTTAATAATTCATTATCTTTTTTCAAAAATTATAAATTATATAATCTATTTTTATCGTTTTTGATAAGTAATACTTTCTATATTAATATAATCATTGTGTTTAAAACTACATATTCTACATTTTAATATATATCAGTATATTTAATTTCTTTAATATATATATTACATTAAAATATATCCTAATTCAGTATTATTTTGAAAAAAAACTCCTGTTATTTCTACTTCCGGTATATTTATAATAAAGATAATTCCTTTATTGGTTTGTTATCATGTTAAAAATGATTCCCTATTACTTATATACTAGTTAAAATTATTTTTCTTAAAGATAAGTTATTTTTAAGCAATTATAACTTAATTTGTCATTATTTCCCAAAATCCGACAAACTGTGACAGTTTTCCCCATTTATTTCTCATGTGGAAAAGTATTTTGTATAGTTTTCAACATAGTTTTCCACATGGGTTTACCTTTAGAAAATAATATTTCCCACCTTTTTTCCACAAAACTGTTGATAATTAATTCACAATGTGTATAATAAAAAATAAATTTTTCCACTTTTTAGTGGAAAAACACAATATGGTCTTTATTTAAACTGTTTATCTTGTGGAAAATACTGTGAATAATTTATTTTCCACAAATATTCACGTTTTTCCTTTTATTTTCAACAGTTTTATTGTAAAATGATATTAGTTAGGGAGTAGGTGAACTTATGAATGTGGATATGATTTGGCAAAAATTTTTAGAGCGCATGAAAGAAAATATTTCTCCCATGTTATTTGAAACTTGGTTTTTAGACACCAAATTAGTACAGCTAGATAATACAACAGCCACTGTCATAGTTCCAATGCACGTTCATAAAAAACACTTAAGTGAAAACTACAATGATTTAATTGAAGAAATTTTTACAGACATTACTGGAACAAACTTTAAAATTACTTATTTAACCGAAGATGAATATCAAGAACAACATAAAAAAATTGAAATACAACAAGATATTACTTCAAACCGTAAAATTGAATCAAATTTAAACCCAAAGTACACTTTTGAAAACTTTATTGTTGGGGAAAGTAATAAGTTTGCAAAGGCAACCGCTCTAGCAGTCGCTGAAAAACCTGGTTTTATGTATAATCCATTATTTATATATGGAAACAGTGGACTAGGGAAAACACATTTAATGCATGCGATTGGAAATTATGTATTAGAACATTCTGATAAGACTGTTTTATATGTAACCAGTGAAAAGTTTGTCTCTGATTTTATTGGAATTAATAAAAAAAATAAAGATGGTAATAATTTTGATAATGTGGATATCTTTAAAAAGAAATATCGCGATGTGGATATCTTAATTATCGATGATATCCAATATTTGGGAAATGCTAATCAAACTCAGCAAGAATTTTTTAATACTTTTAATGACTTATATGGAAATAATAAACAAATAATTATTTCTTCCGATCGTTCTCCAGATGATTTAAAATTATTGGAAGATCGTTTAAGAACTAGATTCAACTGGGGGCTTACAATTGATATTTTACCACCAGATTTTAACCTTCGTATGGCTATTATCGATAAGAAAATTGAAGGTCATCAAATGTATAACACCTTACCACAAGATGTAAAAGAATATATTGCTAGTAACTGCACAAGTGATATTCGTAAATTAGAAGGGGCAATTACTCGTGTATTTGCTTACGCGACAATGATGAGTGGATGTGAAATCACATTAGAATTAGCTGTTGAAGCCCTAAAAGATTATTTTGTAAAAAGTATTATCTCTAAAAATAAGATTGATCAAGTGCAACAACTAGTTGCTAATCATTATAATATTACAGTAGAGGATTTAAAAAGTAAAAAAAGAAAAGCAAGTGTGGCCTTGCCACGACAAATTGCCATGTATATATGTCGTACTGAATTAGGTGAGTCTTTTCCAAAAATCGGAATTGAATTCGGTGGAAAAGATCACACAACAGTTATGCACTCTGTGGATAAAATAAAAAAAGAAATAAAAAGTAATAGTATTTTGGAAGTAGAAATTAGTAAAATTATTCAAGAAATTAAATAAACCTGTGCAAAACTTTAGTTTTTCCACAAGTTTTACACAGTTAAAAAACACTATTTCCCATTTATTTTAAAGTCTTTTTTTACTTTTCCACACAATCCACTGTAATAATAAAAATAACTATATTAATATAAGAAGAAGGAGCAAAATTATGAAATTAAAAATTAAACAAAATGTATTAATGGAACACTTAAATTATGTAATTAAAGGAATATCAAATAAAAATTTAATTCCTATATTAAATTGTATTAAATTTGAATTAACAGATGAAGGTCTTTATTTAATGAGTACTGATAATGAAATAGCAATTAAAACTTTTATTAACAAAAAAGAAATTGAGGAAGTTGAAAAAAATGGTGATATTGTTATTTCTGGTCGTTATATTTATGATATTATCCGTAAACTACCAGGAGAACTTATTAATATAGAAGAAGTTGTGGATAATAAATTATCTATCTCTACTAAACATTCTAATTTTCATTTGAATTGTAATAATGTTAATGAATTTCCTAGTTTAGATTTAGAAGAACATAAAAATCCTATTATAATGAAACAACGTGTTTTTAAAAATATTATTAATCAAACTTCTTTTGCAACATCAAATCAAGAATCACGCCCTGTATTAACAGGAATCAATTTTAAAATTGTTGGTACTACTTTAGAGTGTACAGCTACAGATTCTTATCGTTTAGCTAAATCTATTATAAATATTGATTCAGATTTACCAGAGGATATAAATATTATTATTCCAACTAAAAATTTAATTGAATTAACAAGACTTTTTAATGATGATGAAGAAAATATAGAAATGCACATTTTTAATAATAAAGTAATATTTAAGTTTGGTACTATTGTTATGATGTCAAAATTAATTAATGGTACTTATCCAGATACTTCAAAATTAATTCCAACTGAATTTGCTTTATCAATGCGTGTTTCATTAAATATGTTTTTTGATTCCATTGATCGTGCATCATTATTAACTAATGAATCCGATAAAAATACTATTCGTTTAGAAAGTAATCAAAACGAAATTGTAGTTTCTTCAAATATTCCAGAAATAGGAAATGTAGAAGAAACAATGGAAGTAGTTAAAAACAACGATAGTGAAATTAAAATCGCATTTAGTTCTAAATATATGCTTGAAGCATTAAAATCTTTAGATTGTGAAGAAGTAGAATTATTATTTAATGGAGAAGTAAGTCCAATTATTATTAAAAATCCAGAAACAGATAATTTAATTCAATTAATTTTACCAATTCGTACTTATTAAACTATCAAATTTGATAGTTTTTTAATTTTTTCTTAGTTTGTCGACAGGAAACGGCAGATATCGACATTTCGATGTATATAATACTAGCTAATTAATTGGGGAAAACTCTGATTAATTTAGAAAGGATGTGGGAAATGTTAGAGGAATATGAAATTAGTGATCAAACTTTAGCCATAATTCCAATTAGCAAATCAACTTCTGAAATATTAGAAACAAATCATCATTATTATGTATCAAAATCTCCGAAAATGATTATTTCAGATAGTTGTGAATATTATGGTAGTTCGTTTGAGGGAAGAGTGAAAGGAGCACGAGGATTAACTGGTATACGTTATAAAACACCTATTGTTGTGGAAGAAAGTTGTCCAACAATCTTTTTCCCAACTGAATCCCCAAAGAAAGATTTTTGTACGTGGATCAATTTAAAACAAATTAAAGATTATTATGCGAATGGTGAAGAAACAACGATTCAATTTGAAAATAATCAAAAAATTAATGTAAAACTATCACGTGTATCTTTTCAAAATCAAGTTTATAAAGCTGCTCGATTATCTCAACGATTAAATGATCGAAAAATCAATAAAAAATAAGGCTCAAAGTCTTATTTTTTATTCTTTAGGGGTTGTTTTTGTGGTATAATATTAATGTGTAGTGGTGTACTAAGATACCCTATATTTGTAAAATAGACCTAAAAGAATGAAAATTTGGTGATTATAATGTATTTGGAAAAAGTAGAAATAACAAATTTTCGAAATTATTCACATTTATTGGTTGAATTATCGAAAGGAATTAATATTATTTATGGAAACAATGCTCAAGGAAAAACTAATTTACTAGAAAGTATTTATGTTTTAGGTCTAACTAAATCACATCGTTCTTTTATCGATCATAATCTGATTAAAAACAATACTGCTTTTGCTCGTTTAAAAGGAATTTTAAACATCAATGATTATAAAAGTACTTTAGAATTAATCATTCAAAAAACTGGAAAAAAGTTGAAAATTGATCATTTTGATATTAAGAAGGTAGGAGATTATATCTCTAACATGAATATTATTATCTTTTATCCAGAAGATTTGAAGATTGTGAAAGATGCACCAGGAGAAAGAAGAAAGTTTTTAAATACGGAGTTAAGTCAATTATATAGTAATTATTATAGTGTATTAAATGAATATAATAAACTTTTAAAAATGCGTAATGATTATTTAAAGAAAACAAATATAGAAAATTTTGATGATTCGTATTTCGAAATTATTACTGAATATTTGATTGATAAATCTTTACTGATATATCGTATGAGAGATCAATTTATTTGTGATTTAAACGAACTTTGTGCAGATATTTATAAAGATATTACAGGATTAGAATCGTTTCATATTCAGTATAAAACTAATATTAGCTTGGGAAATCCAAAAGACATGCGGGAAGCTATGCGTGAAAAGTTTTTAAGTTTACGAAATGTTGAACAAAAATTAGGATCTACTATGATAGGTCCCCATCGAGATGATTTGGAATTTTTTTTAGGAGATTTAAACTTAAAAACATATGGATCTCAAGGACAACAGAGAATTGCTGTTTTAGCATTAAAATTAAGTGAAATAGAAATTTTTAAAAAGTATAAAGGATATTATCCTATCTTACTTTTAGATGATGTGTTTAGTGAATTGGATGAAACCAAAAAGAATAACTTATTATTTTATATTAAAGAGGATCTTCAAACCATTATAACAACAACTGACTTAAATTTAATCGATTCACAGATTATTGAAAAGTCAAAATTATTCCATATTGATCATGGAACATTAATAGAAAGTAAAGAGGTGTAGAAATGGAAGAAAATAAAACACAGCACTATGATGCTTCTGACATACAAGTGTTAGAGGGATTAGAAGCCGTACGTAAACGCCCAGGTATGTATATTGGTTCAACTAGTGTGAAAGGTCTTCATCATCTTGTCTGGGAAATTGTTGATAATGCGATTGATGAGGCGCTTGCTGGATATTGTGATGATATTGAAATTATTATTAATCCTGATAATTCAGTAACAGTGAA
Source organism: uncultured Bacilli bacterium (assembly GCA_944332155.1). GTDB lineage: Bacteria > Bacillota_I > Bacilli_A > RF39 > UBA660 > Pelethosoma. Next base: position 4,649 of record CALVJM010000023.1, on the reverse strand, counting down.
AGATGATGGACGTGGAATACCAACTGGAGTTCACAAAAAAACTGGAATTTCTACTGTTGAAACCGTTTATACTGTTTTACATGCCGGTGGAAAATTCGGTGGTGGTGGTTACAAGGTATCTGGGGGATTACATGGAGTAGGAGCTTCCGTTGTAAATGCTTTAAGTTCTTGGGTTGAAGTTACTGTCTATCAAGATTCAAAAATTCATTTTATTCGTTTTGAAAAAGGTGGCCATACTGTTGAACCATTAAAAGTAATTGGAAACTGTTCTCCTGAACGTACAGGTACAACTGTTACTTTTAAGCCAGATCCAGAGATATTTACCGAAAGTACTATTTTTGATTATGATACTCTTCGCACTCGTGTTAGAGAACTTGCTTTTCTTAATCGTGGGTTACGTATTATTCTTTGTGATGATCGTGGTGAAGAAAAGAAAAAAGAAGAATTTGTATATGAAGGTGGAATTAGCGAATATGTAAAATATTTAAATAAGAATAAAACGCCAATTCACCAAGATATTGTTCACTTAGAAGGTGAAAATCAAGGTATAACAGTTGAAGTTGCCTTTCAATACAATGATGGATATGTTTCAAATATATATTCATTTACAAATAACATCAATACGTATGAAGGTGGAACTCATGTAGATGGAGTTAAAAGAGCTCTTACTCGTGTTATAAATAGTTATGCACGAAACAATAATATTTTAAAAGAAAAGGACGATTCATTAAGTGGTGATGATGTACAAGAAGGATTAACGATGATTATTTCTTGTAAACATCCAGATCCACAATTTGAAGGTCAAACTAAGACAAAGCTTGGAAATAGTGAGGTAAGAAAGATTGCTGACAATTTATTTAGTGAAGGATTAGAACGTTTCTTATTAGAAAATCCTGATGATGCTAAAGTAATTGTAGAAAAAGCAATGACTGCTGCTCGTGCTCGTGTAGCTGCTAAGAAAGCGCGTGAATTAACTCGTCGAAAAAATGTGTTAGAAGTTTCTAGCTTACCTGGAAAATTAGCAGATTGTTCTAGTAAAGATGCAAGTATTTCTGAAATATTTATTGTTGAGGGAGATTCGGCTGGAGGAAGTGCAAAACTTGGACGTAATCGTGAGACGCAAGCAATTTTACCATTACGTGGTAAGATATTGAATGTTGAAAAAGCTCGTTTAGATCGTATTTTGGGAAATGCAGAGATTCGTTCTATGATCACTGCCTTTGGAACTGGTATTGGTGAAGAGTTTGATATTAGTAAGTTACGTTATCATAAGATTATTATAATGACCGATGCCGATGTTGATGGTGCGCATATTCGAATTTTATTATTAACTTTCTTCTATCGCTATTTTAAACCATTAGTAGAACAAGGTTACATATATGCTGCAAACCCACCACTATATCGTATTGAATGTAATAAAGTGCACAAATATGTATATTCTGATGAAGAAAAAGATGAATATATGGCAACATTACCAAAAAATGCTAAAATTGGTATTCAACGTTATAAAGGTTTAGGAGAAATGGATGCCGAACAATTATGGGAAACAACCATGGATATTGAGCATCGTATTTTATCGAGAATAACTATGGATGATGCTATGGCAGCTGATCAGGTTTTAACAGAGTTGATGGGGGAAGAAGTAGAACCTCGTCGTGATTTTATAGAAAAGAATGCAAAATTCGTTAAGAATTTGGATGTTTAGGAGGTAAAGAATGGATAAATTACAAGATTTACAATTTTCACATGAAATAAAAAACTCATTTTTGGATTATGCAATGAGTGTTATTGTATCGCGAGCTTTACCTGATGCCAGAGACGGATTAAAACCAGTACAGCGTCGTATTGTACATGGAATGAATGATTTAGGTGCGACAGCTTCTTCTCCATATAAAAAATGTGCACGTATTACAGGTGAAGTAATGGGTAAATATCACCCTCATGGTGATAGTTCTATTTATGAAGCCTTAGTGCGTATGGCTCAAGATTTTTCTTATCGTTATATGATTGTAGACGGTCATGGAAACTTCGGTTCCATTGATGGAGATGGAGCTGCAGCTCAACGTTATACAGAAGCAAGAATGTCAAAAATCAGTATGGAATTAGTTCGTGATATTAATAAAAATACTGTTAATTTTATTCCTAACTATGATGGAGAAGAAAAAGAACCAGAAGTTTTACCAGCACGATTCCCTAATTTACTAGTAAATGGATCTACAGGAATCGCAGTAGGTATGGCAACTAATATTCCACCCCATAATTTAAATGAAACTATTGATGGTGTAATTGCTTTGATAGATAATCCAGATATTACTATCGATGAATTAATGCAAGTTATTAAAGGTCCAGATTTTCCAACAGGTGCTATAATATTGGGAAATAGTGGAATTAAGAAAGCATATGAAACAGGTAAAGGTATAATTACTATCCGCTCACGTGCTGAAATTCACGAAGTAAAACCAGGGAAATCACAAATTATTGTTACAGAAATCCCATATATGGTTAATAAAGCACGTATGATTGAGCGTATTGCTAATCTAGTAAAAGAAAAAGTACTGGATGGAATAACTGATTTACGTGACGAATCTAATCGCGAAGGAATACGAATTGTTATCGAATTACGTCGCGATGTGAATCCTAATGTATTGTTAAATAACTTATATAAACATACAGATTTACAAACTTCATATGGAATTAATTCATTGGCATTGGTAGATGGAGCACCAAGAGTATTATCTTTAAAAGAAATGTTAGAAGTTTATTTAAATCATCAACGCGAAGTAATTATTCGACGTACACAGTTTGATTTAGATAAAGCTGAAGCTCGTGTACATATTTTAGAAGGATTAAAAATTGCCCTTGATAATATTGATGAAATTGTTCAATTGTTAAAGAAAGCAAAAAATGACCAAGCAGCTACACAACAACTTATTTCCCGCTTTAATTTAACAGAAATTCAAGCAAAAGCAATTTTAGAGATGCGTTTACGTCGTTTAACAGGTTTAGAACGTGAAAAAATTGAATCTGAATTAAAAGAATTAGAAGATTTAATCGCAGAATTAAAATCTATTCTTGCAAGTTCTGAAAAAGTATTAGCTATTATTAAAGAAGAATTAACAGAAGTAAAAAATAAATATGGTGATGAACGACGTACAACAATCGATATGTCTGCTATTGACTATATTGAAGATGAATCATTAATACCTGTAGAAAATATTGTTATTACACTTACTAACAAAGGTTATATTAAACGTGTTACAACAGAAACTTATCGTTCACAAAATCGTGGTGGAGTAGGTGTAAAAGGAATGAGTACAAACGAAGAGGATTTTGTTGAAAATATGATTTCAATGACCACCCATGATTATTTACTTTTCTTTACAAATAAAGGTAAAGTATATCGTATTAAGGGATATGAGGTTCCTTTATATGGACGTCAATCAAAAGGCTTACCAATCATAAATTTATTACCAATTGAAAAAGATGAGGTAGTAAAAGTAATGTTAAAGGTAGCTACTGATGAAGAATCTAAATTTATTGTATTTTGTACACAAAATGGCATTGTTAAACGTACTAATATATCTGAATTTAATAATATTCGTAAAAGTGGTAAGTTAGCAATTACATTGCGCGAAGGTGATGAATTAATTGCAGCTAAGAAAACTTCAGGTGAAAACGAAATATTAATTGCTGCTTCTAATGGACGCATGGTACGTTTCGATGAAAACGAGACTAGAGTAATGGGACGTAGTGCATCTGGTGTAAAAGGAATAGATATTGAAGATGGAATTTGTGTAGGTTGTGAAGTTGCTACTGATAACGAACAAATTTTAGTAGTCACTGCTAAAGGTTATGGTAAAAAAACAGACTTAAATGAATATCGTAAAACCCATCGTGGAAGTAAAGGGGTTAAAGCTCTTAACATCACAGAAAAGAATGGTAATTTAGTTGCGTTTAAAACAGTCAACGGAGATGAAGACTTGATGATTATGACAAATAGTGGAGTTATTATTCGATTACCTCTTGAACAAGTCTCTCAAACAGGAAGAGTCGCTCAAGGAGTTCGACTAATCCATCTAAAACAAGATCAACAAGTTAGTACTGTCACAACAATTCAAAAAGAAGAAATCACAAATGAAGAAACTGAAGAAGAATAAACTTCAGTTTCTTTTTGTAAAATATTGCCCGGGCAATATTTTATATAAAATGTATTAAAGTCTATACAATAGAAATTTAAGCATTTTATAAGTAAATTATAATACAACGATAGTAATGTATTACAAAATATATAAGATTAAACAATGTTTCACGTGAAACATATATATAAAAGATAAATAAATATAACAAAATAATAAGATATATGTAATAACGATATAATATAAGTAAAGTTAATGATATAAAACATACATATAAAAGATAAATAAATATAATAAAAATAAAAAGATATATGTAGTAACGATATAACATAAACAAAGTAAATGATATAAAAATAAGTAATGTTTCACGTGAAACATATATAAAAGACAAATAAATATAATAAAATTAAGAAGAAATATGTAATAACGATATGATATAAACAAAGTAAATGATATAAAAATAAGTAATGTTTCACGTGAAACATATATAAAAGACAAATAAATATAATAAAA
>CALVJM010000022.1 GCA_944332155.1 uncultured Bacilli bacterium | reverse complement strand
ACAACTTTTACTTATGTGGTAAAAAATGGGGATAGTTTGTACAAAATTGCACAAACTTATAATACGACGGTAGATGAGTTAAGACGTCTCAATAATTTAACTAGTAATAGTTTAGTTATTGGACAACAGCTTGTAATACCAAGGAAATAATCCCAAATTGTTCAATTTGACGAGTTTAATGAAGTATGTTAAAATAGTCTACGTCGCTATAAAAAAACGATGTTGAGGTGAAAAAATGAAAACAAAACGGCGAGTAATTGCATACGCAACTTACTTAGCATGTACTTTTGTTTCTGCCTTCGTTATATGTAATGTAACGGCAAGTGAAAGAGTTGTATTACAAAACGATGCTAAAACAGAAACATTGGTTGTCTATAACGACAAAGAAAAGGCTTCTATGCCAAAAGTAGTAGAAATAAAAGAAGCCGAAGAACCACAAGAACAAGAACAACAAGAGAAAAATGTAGAAGAAGAACAGGTGGAAGAACCTGTAATAGAAGAGGCAAGTGCGCCGGTAGTAGAAAATCCTATTGTATTTGAAGGCATGACACTCGATGAGTTAGCGGCAAAATTAGATCGTTCTTTAACGTCTACACTATCTGGAATGGGATATTTATTCGCTTCTAGATCGGTAGAATTAGGAATTGATCCTTATCTAGCAGTGTCAATTGTTCTTCATGAAACAGGATGTACATGGCAATGTTCGACATTAGTTACACAATGTAACAATGTCGGAGGAATGAAAGGTTCTCCTGGTTGTGGAGGAGGATCTTATAAAGCATTTGCTACCCTAGAAGAAGGTATTAATAGTTATATGGATAATCTTTATAATAACTATTATGCTTATGGCTTAACAACACCTGAGTTAATGAATCCAAAGTATGCGGCAAGTACTTCATGGGCTGCTCAGGTACGTGGTTATATGGATAGGTTAAGAGCTGCTTAAACTCTTAACTTTTTTTGTATTTTGAGGTATAATACATATAGGTGATAATAATGAATGAAAAACAGATTAAAATATTACTTCCTATTTTCCTTGTTTTAATCGCAATTGTTACTTTACTAGGAATGATAATAGGAAAAAGTCAAAATAAAGACTTGCAAAAAGTATTAGAAGAAATGCATGAAATTAGTGTGATTGAAGATCGTCGTATATATGGTGAAGATGAGTCATTTCCTATTCATATTAGTACATCTTCCGACTTCACTGCCACAGTGGATAACGGTGAAATTTCTTTAGAGGAAAATGGCCAATATCAAAGTACGATAGAAACGAATGGTGATCAAGTTCTTTACTTTACATTTAAAGACGATTCTAAGAAGACAGCTACATTACAATTAGAGAATAAATGGTCAAAAAAAGAGTATAGAATATCTATACAAGAAGGAAAATATAATTTTCAAGAAATAAAGTAATATAATCAAAAGATAAAAAGGCTTAGAACAAGCCTTTTTATCTTGCCAAAACTTTACTTTTATATTATAATAATTGTAAATAATGGGGATGTGTTATAAAGTTAAATAGTAAGATAGGTGATAATCATGAAACACGATAAAGCATATGCGGTAGAATTAATTAGAAAAAAATTAAATAATGAAACGTTTCTTAGTTATCAAGAAATTGCCAATATTACAGGTTATCATGCAAAATATATCTCAAAACTAAAAAGACAATTATTAAATGGTACTATTCAACTTGAACACGGTAATAAGAATCGTCGTCCTAAAAATGCTTTAAGTCGTGAAGAATCCCAAAAAATTATTCAATTATATAAAAATTCACATGTAAGTTTGCGTAAGTTCTGCAAATTTTATAATCGTCGTAGTTATTCATGTTTGTATAATTTATTAAAGAAGAATGGATTAAAATAGGAGGACTACCATGGAAGAACAATCAATAACGAAACTGCTAGAAGAATTAATCGATAAATTGGAAAAAGAAGAAGTAACAGAAACAGATGCTTTGAGTACGAATACTGTTTTAGAAGCTATTGATCATGTAATTGATGAAAGTAGTCAAGTAGAAGATTATTTAACTTCACTAGAAACAGATCAATTGGAAAAATTAAAGAAAGAAATTAGTAATCTTAGTCATGATGCCATTACATATCTTAAAAATAGTAATCATGATAAAGAAGATGTAAAACTTGCAAGTGGGGAATTAGTTTCTAAAAGTGAGGTTTTAGAAGCTATTCGTCGTTTTAAAGATACCAAAGGAGTATTGAATGAGGAACAGCGCATGTTAGTCGATGGTTTTTGGAAACAGTTAGAAGAATATTTGAAAACAAGAAATATTAGTGAGGCTAGATTAAATAATATAAAAGCAGATTATTATGAAGATGGTTGTTTAACAAATGATTTAAAGAGTAAAATAAAGAATTGTATTTTATCAATTTTAAAAGAACAACAGTTAAATGAAAATACAATGAAGTTAGCTGATGAGGTTGTTGAACAAGAATTAAAACAGAAAATGGAAGACGAAGAAAACAACTTTAAAAATTTAATTATTCAAGCACCACATCCATTACGTTCGCAGTATCTTCATAAATGTAAGAAACCAATTATTCCATTAGATCATTATGATAATACAAAAGAAGGTTTTGCTTTATTTGCCAAAGATTATGGATTATCAGAAGAAAGTATTAATAATCTTTTTAGTCAAGGAGTAAATGATGAAACAGTAGGTGCAATTTGGGAAGAGTTAGAAAATAATCGTTGTATACTTACCAATGATTCCAATATGATACAAGAAATCTATCATATTTTGATGAATGATTTAAAGTACAAAGTCGCACGTGTTGGTTCTATGTCACCAAAAAAAGTATTGGCAAATATCTATCAAACTTTAGGGTTTAATGAGGAAAGAACTACCACATTATTGAATAACGCAATGGCAAATGGTTGTCCTGGTAAAGGATTTTATAGTGAATTACGCCAAAATATGTTAAATCAACAAACAAAGTTATCTAATAAATATAAACGTGAAGATCCTTTCAAAGATGTAGATATGTCTACACTAAGTTATATGGAAAAATGGAAAATGCGTGGTAAAAAGTTAAAGCATATATATTTTTCAGATCGTTCAGACGAAGAAAAACAAGCAATGAAAGAAGATTATCGTCGTATGATTCAAGAACGTCAAAATGCTTTTTCTAATTTATATCAATTAAATCGTACTGTGCAAAAAGAAAACAAAGCACAAACAGAAAAAAATATTAATGTAAATCCATATACTTTCGAAATTATTGATAAGAAAAAGATTAATGATGCACAGAGAGTTAAAACAAAACAGATGGTTCAAGTCGCAACTGTCGCATCTAAAAAACATGATGATAAAAAAATATTACGTACTTTTTTAAATCGTCATGTTGATAAAGACATCGCTATTGGTGATTATATTAATTTAGATGGAGAGTTGTATCCTATTACTGCCATAAGTGTTGATAGTGGAAGTCAAGAGAAGATGGCAATTCATGAAGGTACAACAATAAAAGAACTCATGGAAGAATTAAATATGAAATCATTAAAAAAAGGATATTTTGCTCTTGCTATTACGGTTGATGGTAAATACAAATGGATAGATTATACAAAACCGTTAAATATTGTTCCGAAGTCAGCAGTTATGCAACAAGAACAAGGGTTGGTGATGTAAATGAATGAAGATACAATCATTACTTTAAATAATCAAAAGTCTTATTTAATTGTAGATCAACTTACTATTGAGGGAACAGAATATTATTATTTATGTTCAACTACTAAACCCGTAGAAATTCAAATTGCTTTACATGAGGATAATAAAGTTACCTTTTTAACAGAACCAGAAATCACCAACTATATCTATCATCAGTTTGTAAATCATATGAGTAAACAGTTAGGAATTACAGAAGAATAAGAGGGATAAAATGAAATATCAAGATGGAGATATCATTATTTTAGAAGACGGAAAAGAATACATTATTGTATATCAACTTATCGTAGGTAAAAATCACTATGGTTTATTACTATCTGATGATGGAGAACATCCTATTATAAAAATAGGAACATTTTATACACATGAAGATAATACATCATTTAAAGTGACAAATAATCGCGAACAAGCACTATATATTTTAGAATCAATATTAAATCAAGCTCAATAAAGCTTGTTTTTCTTTGACAATTGATAGTCTTATTCTTCGATAATGTTACCATTAATATTTAAAAATAAAAGATTTACATAAAGTGTCAAATGATGTCTTCTTCTTTACCTTCTATTATTTAAAATACATTAATATAGTGAAGCAAGAGGAGGATACCATGAACAAAGTAGATATCGCATTTGGATTAACAAAACAAGAAGTAGAAAAAAATCGTGAAAAATATGGAAGTAATCAAATTACAGTAAACAAACAAGATACCTTTTGGAAATTATTATTAGAATCATTTGGTGATCCTATCATACGTATTTTATTAATTGCTTTAGGAATAAAATTGGTTTTTTTAATGAAAGACTTTGATTGGTTTGAAACAGTAGGAATTGTAATTGCTATTTTTCTTGCCTCTGTTATCTCTACTTTATCGGAATATGGCAGTGAACAAGCTTTTGCTAAACTGCAAGCTGAATCTTCAAAGACTAAATGTCGAGTTCGACGTAATGGAAAGGTTATGGAGATTAGTGTAGATGAAGTAGTTACGGGAGATATTATTTTATTAGAATCTGGGGATAAAATACCTGCTGATGGATTATTAGTTCAAGGATCTTTAAGTGTAGATGAATCCTCTTTGAATGGTGAAACCAAAGAGGCATATAAAGAAGCACCTACTACTTTTGGAAAACAAACTGATAAAAATAATGTTTATCGTGGAACGGTAGTTTACTCTGGGCGCGCTATTATGCAGGTAACAAAAGTAGGTGATCAGACATTTTATGGTAAACTAGCTTCTGAATTACAAGAAAAACAACCAGAAAGTCCACTTAGAATTCGTTTACGCTCTCTAGCTAAGACTATAAGTTATTTTGGATATTGTGGAGCTATTTTAGTGGTCATTTCATATCTTTTTTCAACAATCGTAATTGATAATCAATTTGATACTGTTAAAATTATGGCCATGTTACATAATTTTCCGGTTATTTCAGGTCATATTTTATACGCATTAACTTTGGCAGTAACAATTATTGTAGTAAGTGTTCCCGAAGGATTACCTATGATGATTACTTTAGTGTTATCTTCAAACATGAAAAGAATGTTAAAGAATCATGTTTTAGTTAGAAAATTAGTAGGAATTGAAACTGCTGGTAGTCTAAATATTTTATTTACGGATAAAACAGGTACATTAACTAAAGGAAAACTAGAAGTAATTGGCATTACAACTGGTAATACTAAAAGTTATCGTACTTTAGATGAATTGCACAATAACCCAGCTATGCAACAAATATTAACCACTTCTCTTTATTATAATAATGAAAGTATGATGGATGAAAATAGTAAAATATTAGGTGGCAATATCACAGATAGAGCTTTATTAAATTATGTGAAACAAATGCAACCAAAGAAAGTCAAAGTCAAGAAAAAAATTCCATTCGATAGTAAGCGAAAATATGCCATGACACTTATTGAAGATGGCAAACCTATTTACTTAGTAAAAGGAGCACCCGAAAAATTATTAAGTGCCTGCACATCAATGTATGATGAATGGGGAAGCAAAACCAATTTTACTACGAAGAATAGGATACGTAGAATCTTAGAAGAAACAACAAAACAAGGAATTCGAGTGATTTTACTTGCTACTAGTGAAAGAGAAACTATTGTTTCTAATCTTACTTTTATCGGTTTAGTCTTTATCAAAGATGAAATTCGACCAGAAGCTAAGATAGGAATACAAGAAGTTACCAAGGCACATATTCAAACAGTGATGATTACAGGGGATAATAAGGATACTGCAGTAGCTATCGCAAAAGAAATCGGATTAATTCAAAACAATCAAGATATTACCATCACTAGTGATGAGCTAAATCAAATGTCAGATTATGAATTAAAAAGAATATTACCTCATTTAAAAGTAGTCGCTCGTTCACTGCCACAAGATAAAAGTCGTCTTGTACGCATTAGCCAAGAATTAGGACTAGTTGTAGGAATGACCGGTGATGGTGTAAATGATGCTCCCGCATTAAAAAAAGCTGATGTCGGTTTCTCTATGGGAAGTGGAACCGAAGTATCTAAAGAAGCCAGTGATATTGTGATTTTGGATGATAACTTTAATTCTATTTCTAAATCTATTTTGTTTGGTCGAACCATATTTAAAAGTATTCGTAAATTTATTATTTTTCAACTTACAGTTAATGTATGTGCCGTGTCATTATCTGTAATTGGACCATTTATAGGAGTAGAAACCCCTGTTACTGTTATTCAAATGCTATGGATTAATATGGTTATGGACACTTTAGCTGGATTAGCCTTTGCTTTTGAACCACCATTACTAGAATATATGAACGAATATCCAAAAAAGAAAAATGAACAAATCATGAATTCTTATATGAAAGGAGAAATCTTTTTTACAGGCCTTTATTCTTCATTACTCTGTATCTTTTTCTTAAAAAATCCATGGATTCAAAGTCTATTCCGCCGTGGGGAAAATGCTCAATATTTACTAACTGCTTTCTTTGCTTTATTTATTTTTATTGGTATATTTAATTGTTTTAATGCCCGAACTCATCGTTTAAATTTATTTGCTCATTTACGTAAGAATTTAGTTTTTGTATTAATTATTTTCTTTATTACTATAGTTCAATTAATTTTAATTTATTATGGTGGAGATTTATTTCGTACAGCTGGGCTTACTCTAAAAGAATTTGTCATCATGTTGCTAATTGCGGTAACAGTGATTCCTGTAGACTGGTTTCGTAAAATATATTTGCGAATGAGAGGACAAATAGGTGGGGTTTAATTTGACAAAAAAGATAAACTGAATTAGAATGAAGGTGGAAGTGATTATGATGAAAAAATGTTTGAATATCAATGAAGAGTTTATTAAGAAATGTTTACGAGCAGGAATTTCTTTAACTCTTATTATGAGTGCGACAGCGTGTACTGTAAAAGAAAAAAAAGAATCACAAACCCAAGAACCAGCAGTGACTGAGGAACCGCAAGAATCACAAACTCAAGAACCAACTGTTACCGAGGAACCACAAGTTCAAGACCAGGGTATCACAGAACCTTCTCCTGATTCCAAAAGCGAGGAGGCTGTTGTGCAATATTTTGAACAAGTACAAGAGAAAATAGCCGGTATTTCAGAAATGAATGCTTCAGATATTAAAGATTGGGCATTTGATCGTTTAGTAGATACCGTAGATTTTGTTAACAACAAGAAGCCTATTGGTGGAATTTATTTTAATGAGATGACTGGAACGGCTAAAGGAGTAGTAGTTGGAACATTAAATTTTATGGATGAATCTTTAATGAAAATCTATCCTGATTATAAAGAAAAAGCATCTGAAGTGTTTGGAGTGGCCAAAGATAAATTAGGAGAGTTTAAAGATTCTATAGAAAAGTCTATCGGAGAACAAATTGGCGAAGAACGTTATAATGAAATTAAAGATAATGTAAAAAATGGTGCAAAGGACTTATGGGAAAAAACCAAAGAAAAAGGAAATCAAATAAAAGATAATTTTGAATCTTGGTATGAAGAACAAAAAGCAAAAAGGAGGTAACTCCTTTTTTACATTTCAGACATTTTTTTAGTAAATAATTGATTTTAATCTTAATTAAAGATATAATGTTAATATAGGGAGGTAGCGTTATGTATTGTAAATACTGTGGAAAAAAGATGAATGAAGATCAAGATGTCTGCCTAAACTGTGGAAAAATAGTAAAAGATAAAATTGACATAGACGAATCTATTAATCATAAGTCCAAAGTAGCTGCTGGAATTTTAGGAATTTTGTTTGGTGGTTTGGGTGCTCATAACTTTTATTTAGGATATACTGGTAAAGCAGTTGCTCAATTGTTAATTACAGTTTTATCTTGTTTTCTCCTAAGTTTGGTTAGTGCCATATGGGGATTTATCGAAGGTATTTTAATTTTGACAGATTCAATTAATGAAGACGCCAATGGAAATCGTTTAGTGTAATGAATCGTATAAAAAATATTTGTTGTATTTTTATACCATGTATATTAGCTGTTTTACTACTAGTTATAGATATCAATTACACATGTCCATTTAAAAAAATAACTCATATTCCATGTCCGGGTTGTGGAATGACAAGAGCTTTTCACTTATTATTAAAAGGGGATTGGTATAGTGCTTTACAATATAATATATTGTCTATACCCTTATTTATTTTTATAATTATCTCTATAGTGTATTTAACCTTTGATATAATTAAAAATCAAATAAATTATTTATCTTTTTTGGATAAGACATCTAGAAAATATGGGATGGTTATTTTATTAGGAATTTTACTAGGTTGGATCTATAATATAGTTGTAAACGGGGAACGACTTTAGGTCGTTTTTTCCATGATTTGGAAATATGCTAATAGTTAAAAAATTCCAAATTATGGTAACTTGTCCATTGATTTTACAAAATAGCTATGTTACCATAAAAATAATAGAAAACAAAGGAGTGTGTGGTAGTGATCAACTTTATTATTTGTGATGATAATTTAGAAATGTTACAGAGTGTAAAAAATATTATCAACAATGTTATGATGAAAAATAATTATGCTTATAAAATTCATCCATTCACAGAATACAATCAACAGTTTTATCAAACAATGAATAGTAGAATATCCAATAAAATATATGTTTTAGACATTGAAACCAAACATTCCTCCGGTATTGATGTTGCTAGAAAAATCAGAATTAAAGATGTCAACAGTGTTATTATTTTTCTAACTTCACATGATGAACTGGGATCAGTTTTATTGCGAGACGAAATAATGTTTTTAACTTTTATTAATAAATTAGATAATTACAAAAAACGTTTGCAATCGGCGATTCGTAAAAGCGTTCAAGTGATTGGTAAAAATAAAATTCTTCGTTTTGAACATCACGGAGCTATATTTACTATCCCCGAAAAAGATATTTTATATATTACAAGAGATGCAGTTGAAAGAAAAATTATCATTGTTACAGATACAACCGAGTTCAAACTATCAAAGACTCTAAGTGATATGTTAAGTTTACTAAGTAATGATTTTGTTCAATCTCATAAATCTTGTATTGTGAATTCTCGAAGAGTTAATATAGTTAACAAAAGAACTAAGAAAATCATTTTTGATACCGGTGTTGAAATAGAATATCTATCTAATCACTATATAAAGGAGTTGTTGAGTTGTGAGTAGTTTAATAGAAGCTATAATATCCGGTTGTATATTTTCGTTTTTAGAGATATACATGTGGAAAAAATTATTGAGGAAGCCAATTTGTTATAATAAAAAAATTATAGGATATATAATTTTGGCAGTTTTACTTGAAATCATTAATTATTTATTTGTACCTAATATTCTTAGAATTAGTGTCATATTTACTTTTTTTGTGTTTATTAATTATCAGATTTTTAATGACAACATTGGAAAAACAATTTTATCAGTATTTGTAGCACATAGTATGTCTATACTTGCGGAGATTATTTTTGTATTGATATCAACTAATGTGTTAAATATAAGTATTCAAGAGTTAATAGAAACAAATATTGCCCGTGTTGCGGCTAATACATGTATGGCATTTATTTCACTTGGGTTATTTCATTTACCTTTTATAGAATGGTTTTATACCAAGCTTGTTAAGTTTGTGGACCACATTAAAAGTATGGATCTTATTACTTTATTTTTAATATTAATCACAACTATGAATATTCTGTTATATATTACATATTATAAAATAAATTTTATTTATCTTTTAATTTTAAATACGGGAATAGTTATCATTTATGTTTATTTAGTCTATAGATTTTTGGATGAACAAAGTAAAAATGTAGAGATTAAAGTAGAATATGATAATTTATTAGATAAATCGGTTGAATATGAAACAATTATTGATGAAAGTAAAAAAGATGTTCATGAAACTAAGAATGAGTTAATTGTTTTACAATCATTAATTAAAACTAATAAAAAAGAAGCTTTGCAACAAGTTAAACAAATGATAAAAACATATAGTGGAATAGAAGATAACTTGATGGGAAATCAAAATTTATATCGAAAAACGTTACAAATTCCGTCAGGAGGAATTAGAGGTTTAATTTATCATAAGTTGTTAGAGATGGAAGAAATGAAAATAAATTATGATTTAAGAGTAGGTACAAATATAAATTCCAAAATATTATCCAATACAGATACAGAAGATATACGACAATTTGGAAAGTTAATTGGTATTTGTATCGATAATGCTATTTCGGCTGTGAAGAACTTATCGCAAAAGGAAATTAATATAGAAATGTTTTTAGAAGAGGGTTATTTTTGTATTTTGATTGCTAATAACTTTATTGGATCATTAGATATCGATCGTTTAGGTACTATGGGATATACTACAAAAGGAACGAATCATGGGTATGGTTTATCTTTAGCTAAAGAAATATTAAGTAAAAATGATAATTTAAAAAATGAAACATCAGTTTATATGAACATTTTTTCACAATTAATTAAAATAAAAATGTAAGGACTATATTTATCCTTACATTTATTTTATTATTTAATTAAGCTTTCTGGCATTTCTGGCTCATCAATAATTACAATGATACAAGCACTGCTTCCCATATCAGCCAATCCTACAGAAAACATTGAAAGGATTGAAGCAAATAAGTTTTTCATATTACCCTCCTTTTACTACTTTATTTAAACATGTTTAAATAACTATGATTTTTGATATTTTAAATAATTGTTATATGGCAATTTAAATATTTTATATACTAATGGTGAAATCATGAAGCATTGTACTACTAATGCCATGATACAAGCATTAGCCCAAAAACTATTACTTATTAAAATAGAAGCTATGGTTAATCCTATCGCAATAATGGTAGATAATGTTTTATAAACAAATCTACGTTTAGGATTTACAATTGGTCTTTTGTATGTATCAGCAGGAGCATTCTTAATCATTAATAATGTTCCGACAATTCCTAAAATAACTTTAATGTTAATAGGAATTATAGTGTATTGACACAACGTTGGTACAAGTATAAATATCAGTGTAGATGATACTAAACAAATCCAACTTTTAGTTGCGTGTAATCCAAAAGAGGTCATTCTAATAATATTGTATAAACATAAGAAAATGAATACCTCTAAAGTCATATGTAAAATCGCCGCTACTATAAAGATAAATAATAGTTTTGTAATTAGAATATATAAAGATTCTAATCCGTATCTAATTTTATCCTTTGTTAGTTGATTGATATTTGGTTGATAATTTAGAATATAATTATAACCACCATCTACAAATGCTTTTTTCATACTACCACTACTTCCTATCTACGATTTTACTATCTTTTTTCAAAAAAATATAAAAAATACACGAAATGAAAGTTTTAATGTTCGAAATAATGAATTTTAAAAAAAAATAGAGGAAAATGGTTCTTGGATGTTTAAATGTGGCATTTGAAACACGAATAAATACATAAAGTATCTTTTTCGTGTAAAATAAAAATTACCTGATATCATTAACGTGAAATTGTTTTGTGAGGAAATGAGTTTGCTAATGGCGAAAAAAATGTCGAAATTTGACGAGCGTATTTTCTTGAATTTAAAGGAGTTGGAGGGGTAAAATGATATTAGTGAAGTAGAAGGGAGATGTGAAATATGACGGGTCGTGTTAAATGGTTTAATAACGACAAAGGTTTTGGATTCATCGAATACAAAGATGGAGAAGATATTTTTGTTCACTATTCAGCAATTTTATCAGACGGATACAAGACTTTAGTTGAAGGACAAGAAGTTCAATTTGAGTTAGTGAGAACTGATAAAGGGTTACAGGCTAAAAATGTTGTAGAAATTAAAACTGCTTTAGTATAGTAGTTTTTCTTTTTTTACAAATATCAGTAATGAACTTATGATTGACGTGATAATTTTGCGCTGTATTAGAATGAAAATGCAAGCTCGTTTGTTTTTTATTTGTACATAAAACTTCATATTCTTTTCACAGAAAGTGTGGTATAATAAAGTTGGAAAGGATTGATGTTATGGTATTTAATATCCGTGGTAACAAAATAGAGGTTACCGAAGCAATTAAAGCTTACATTGAAAAAAGAATTGGGAGGTTAGATAAATACTTTGAAAATCCAAGTGAAATGAAAGCTAATGTCTTAGTACATCCAAGTGGTGTTTCACAAGTTGTCGAAGTGACAATTCCAGCACCAAAAGTTATTTTACGTGCCGAAGATCGACATAAAGATCTATTTACAGCTATTGATGGTGTAGTGGAAAAGTTAGAACGACAAATCCGTAAAAACAAAACAAAAATGAAACATAAAATTCATAATGAAAGATTTACTTTTATGAATATGGATTTTGAAATAGAAGAGGAAGAAGAAAATAATAATACTATTACCAAAAGAAAGAATATTGATGTTAAACCAATGAGTGAAGAAGAAGCTGTACTTCAAATGGATTTGTTAGGTCATGATTTCTTTGTCTTTAAAAATTCCGAAGATGGTCATATTGCGGTTGTTTACAAACGTAAAGATAAAGATTATGGTATTATTGAGACGATTGAATAGTTTAAAGCGACTCATCTTTAGTGAGTCGTTTTAATTATTTTAATAAATATATTTGTTATTTTAGAGTGAGAAAATTAATCTTTTTTTTGTTTTCACTTAAAATTCCTAGTGTTTTTGATATTTTTTTGATAAAATAATGTTTGTATAGAAAGAAGGTCAAAAGAATGAACTTTTTGAAAAAAATTTTTGATCATGAATATAAAGAATTAGAAAAGTTTAAAAAACTTGCGGATCAAGTAGTTGCTTTAGATGATGAAATTTCAAAGTTAAGTGACAAAGATTTAAAAAATAAAACTGAAGAATTTAGAGATTGTCTTCGTAATGGAGAAACTATAGAGGATATTAAAATTGAAGCATTTGCGGTTGCCCGTGAGGCAGCTTATCGTGTCATTGGTGAAAAACCTTATTATGTTCAAATACTAGGTGGATTTGCTATTCATTATGGTAATATTGCTGAAATGAAGACTGGTGAAGGTAAAACATTAACGGAAACCATGCCAGCATATTTAAATGCTTTATCTGGATTAGGTGTTCATATTATTACAGTTAATGAATACTTAGCTGGACGTGATGCGGAATGGATGGGTGAAATTTATCGTTTTCTAGGTCTTACAGTTGGTGTTAACTACCATGATTTAAACACTAAAGAAAAACGTGAAGCTTATAATTGTGATATCATGTATTCTACTAATAATGAAATTGGATTTGATTACTTACGTGATAACATGGTTGTTCGTGCTGAAGATCGTGTACAACGTAAATTAAATTTTGTTATTATTGACGAAGTCGATTCTGTATTAATCGACGAAGCACGTACACCATTAATTATTTCTGGTGGACATATGCATTCTGCTAATTTATATCAACAAGCAGATAAGTTCGCAAAATCATTAAAAGAAAATGATGGATATATATATGATGAAAAAACGCGTTCTGTATCATTAGATGAAAAAGGAATCGCCGAAGCAGAACGTACTTTCCATGTAGATAATTTATACGATATTAAACAAACAACTCTTGTTCATCATATTAATCAAGCTTTAAAAGCAAACTATGGAATGAAATTAGATTTTGATTATGTTGTACGTGATGGGCGTGTCATTATCGTCGATCAATTTACGGGTCGTCTTCAAGAAGGACGTCAATTCTCTGATGGTTTACACCAAGCTTTAG
This sequence comes from uncultured Bacilli bacterium, assembly GCA_944332155.1. Taxonomy (GTDB): domain Bacteria; phylum Bacillota_I; class Bacilli_A; order RF39; family UBA660; genus Pelethosoma. Next base: position 3,332 of record CALVJM010000022.1, on the reverse strand, counting down.
AAGCGAAAGAAAATGTTAAAATTAATGAGGAAACCAAAACACTTGCGACGATTACGTTCCAAAATTTATTCCGTTTATATGATAAATTAGCTGGAATGACCGGAACCGCAAAAACGGAAGAAGAAGAATTCCGTGATATTTACAATATGTATGTTATTACTATTCCTACGAATAAACCAGTTATTCGTAAAGATTATGGAGATTTAATCTATGCGACAAAAGCTGGAAAATATAAGGCAATTGTAAATGAAATTAAAGAGCGTCATAAAAAAGGACAACCTGTACTAGTGGGTACGATTGCGGTAGAAGCAAGTGAACTTTTAAGTAGTATGCTTAAAAAGGAACGTATTCCTCACGAAGTATTAAATGCGAAGAATAATGCTCGTGAAGCAGAAATCATTGCTTTAGCTGGTAAAAAAGGAGCGGTTACGATCGCAACGAATATGGCAGGTCGTGGAACCGACATTAAAATTGATGATGAAGTCAAAGAATTAGGTGGATTATTTGTTCTTGGTACAGAAAGACACGAATCACGTCGTATTGATAATCAGTTACGTGGACGTTCTGGTCGTCAAGGAGATCCAGGAGAAACTCAATTCTGCGTTTCATTTGAAGACGATTTAATGGTTCGTTTTGGTACCGATAAAGCAAAAGTTTTATTACAAAAAGTTGGATTTGATGGAGAACTATCTATTCGTAATAAGATGTTATCAAATTCTATTGAATCTGCCCAAAAACGTGTAGAAGGAAATAACTTTGATACCCGTAAAAACTTATTACAATATGATGATGTTATTAATCAACAACGTGAAATCATTTATGAACGTCGTAATGAAATTTTAGATCAAGAATCTATTCATGAAACGATTTTATCAACAATTAAGAATTTCATCGATGAATTAGTTCACTCTCATGTTCAAGATGGAGAAATTTCTGGAAAAGATCGTAATGAAATCTTAGAAATGGTAAATAGTAATTTAGTACATACACCAATTACGATTGATGATATGGACGGAATGAAAGAGCAAGAGATCGTTGATTTCTTGATATCTAAAGTCATCGAAGAATACGAACATAAAATTAAAGAATTACCAGTGGAAATTATTAATGATTTCGAAAAAGCCGTTGCTCTACGTGTCATTGATACTCATTGGATGGATCATATTAATACTATGTCACATTTACGTGAAGGAATCGGACTTCGTGGATATGCTCAAGAAAATCCATTACGTGCATATACTTTAGAAGGATTTGAACTATTTGATGAATTATTAAATGTCATTGATCGTGATACGACATTATTCTTATTAAAGGCAGAAATTCGTCAAAATACCGAACGTAAACAAGTCGCAAAAGGAACTGCTGTAACAGATAAGAGTAAAGAAAAAAATACTCCAGCAAAGAAAGCTAAAAAGGTCGGTCGCAATGATTTATGTCCATGTGGAAGTGGCAAAAAGTACAAAAACTGTTGTGGAAAATAATTGAGTAAACCCTTATAAAATAAGGATTTATGAAAATTTAAAGAATTAAGAATTTTGTCCACAGAGGACAAAATGTCCACGATTTGTCCACGTAAGTATAATTTTGTGGACAAAGTAAGTTGAAACCTATATAAATCAAGGAAAAATCTACGTGGACAAAGTTGTGTGGACATAGTTATTTTAAATGTTAGCATTCGCAATGCTAACATTTTTTCGTTCATTAAATTAAATTTAGTGAAGGAGAGATAATTATGGTAAGCGTAAGAAAACGTGGTAAGGTATATGAATACCGATTTGAAATTGCAACAGTAGAGGGTACAAGAAAATGGATAACAAAGTCTGGTTATCCGACAAAAGCAGAGGCTTTTAAAGAAGGAGCAAAAGCATATAATGATTTTTATTATAATGGAACTAAAACACAATTGAGAGAAAATATGTCGTATGCAGATTTTTTAGATTATTGGATAGATACTTATGCTAATTTTAATTTGCATTACTCAACTACAATGTCTTATTTAAATATTATTAAAAATCACGTAAAACCTAAAATAGGGTTTTATAAACTATGGCAATTAGATACTAGATTATTACAAGAATTTATTAATAAAATTTATGTAGAAAATGCCTTTTCAAAAAATTATATGTCAAGCATATTAAAAGTTGTGAAAGGTTCTTTAAAATATGCTTGTTATACTCTAAATTATATAAATAATAATCCTGCAGAACACGTACATTCACCAAGAATAGATAAAATTAGCAGTGATCCAGCACATATTTTTACACAAGAAGAATTTGAAAGAATATTAGAAAGATTTAAAGGAACACATTCAATCTATTATTCATTTCTAACAGCATATTATACAGGTATGAGAGTATCTGAAGTTTATGCATTAACTTGGGATTGTGTAGATTTTGAAAATAAAACACTAACAATAAACAAGAATATTATTAAAAAGAATCAATATGGACTACCAAAAAGAAAAAATATAACAAAAGGTCATTCGGTTGGAATTTGGTATTATGGTGATTGTAAAAATCCACAAAGTAAAAGAACTATTTCTATTGGTGATACTTTAATAAATGCACTAAAAGAATATAAAAAAGAACAAGAGGAAAACAGAAAATTTTATGGTGATTCTTATTTATGTTATTATGAAAAAAGAGTGTTAAATGAAATAACTAACAAAGAAGAAATAAAATTAATTGAAGCAAAAGCAGAATTAGAAGTATCATTACCAGAGGCTAATTTGGTATTTGTTAAAGAAAATGGGCAATTTCTAGGAACAGATTCACCTAAATATGCTTTTAAGGTAATTCATTATGAATTAGGTATAAACAGTAGATTTCACGATTTTAGAGATACACACGCAACTAAATTAATTGAAAGTGGTGCAGACATAAAAGCAGTTTCTAAAAGATTAGGGCATTCTACTATACAAACTACTTATAATATATATGTTAGAGTAACTAATAAGATGGAGAGTGATACAGTAGATAGATTTGAACAATATGCTAATTCATTAGATATTCCTAAAACAGTAGAAAAACCATATCTATCATAAGGAGAGTGATTTAAATGAAAAACAAAAAAATTAAATTGCCTATATATAGCAATGAAATTGAAATAATAATAAAGTCTTTAATAGAATTTAGAAATGAAATAATAAAACAAGGGCGATATACTAATCCTATTGATGAACTTTTACTTAAAATAAATAGATAATACATATACATATTCAGAACTGATAAAATAGTCAGTTCTTTTTTTATGCCCATACATAGCCATTTTGCTTAATTGTAGAATGGCTAAATTTAAAAGAAAGGAGGAGAATATATGCAAGAAAGTAAGTG
>CALVJM010000021.1 GCA_944332155.1 uncultured Bacilli bacterium | reverse complement strand
AAAAGACAAAATGACTTGAATAACCTCTGGGTCATTTTTATATTATTTCAAAAACTGTCCGGTTATAAGATGTGATTCAATAGTTAAAACATTCATATCTTCAATGATGTGAATGTTTTTTTTGACAATTATTTTATCATCTTTTAAATATAATTAGTTAGGTGATATTATGTTAGAAAGTATAAATAAATTACTCTGGGGATTTGCAGCAATTATGATTGTTACAGGTGGGTTTGTATTTACGAAAAAATTTGGTGGTGTACAATTCCACTTTAAAAGAATGTTTTCATCACTATTTCAAAAAAATAATAATGGTGGCATTAGTGCCTTTGGAACATTAATGATGGTTATGGCAGGACGTATAGGAGTAGGAAGTTTAGCAGGAGTTGCATTAGCTATTTATTATGGTGGTCCAGGCGCTATATTTTGGATGTGGATTATTACATTATTATGTGCGGTTCATACTTTTGCTGAAACTGTTTTGGGAAATATATATAAAGAAAAAGATTTTAAAAAAATATATAAGGGTGGACCTATGTACTATATTAAAAACGGTTTACATAAACCTAAATTAGGATTATTATATGCCATTTTTATTTTAATCGCATATGTTGGTGGTTTTATTGGTATTCAAGCCAATACCATTACAAAATCCTTAAATATTATTTATCCCTTGTCACCTATTATAGTTGGCCTTATTTTAGTGTTTTTAACAGCTATTATTATCTTCGGTGGAGTAGAACGTATTTCCAATATTACTAATAAATTAGTTCCATGTATGACTTTATTTTATGTAGGCATCTCTTTCTTTATCATTATCATGTCATGGAATCATATTCCTCAAGTATTTGGGAGTATTTTTAGTGACGCCTTTAATATGAAATCTTTTATAGGTGGTTTTATACCAATGGTGATGATAGGTATACAACGTGGTATTTTTGCGATGGAAGCTGGTCTTGGAACTGGTAGTATCGCTTCATCTATTACTAATTCAGATGATTCAATTTCTTTAGGATATATTCAAGTGATTGGTATTTATATTACGATGTTTTTAATTTGTACTTCTACTGCATTAGTGATATTAAACTCTAATTATTTAACATTAGACTTTGCGGATATGAACGGAATTGAGCTAACACAACATGCGTTTACTAATTTCCTAGGAAATTTTGGAAATTATTTTGTATTTATTAGTATATTATTATTTTCTTTTTCTACTATTTTAACTGGATATTATTATGGAGAGTCAAGTTTAAAATATATAAAAAAGAATGTTAATTCTTTTCATTTAACTATTTTAAAAGTCATTACTTTGATAATTTTATTTTTAGGAGCCATCATGTCATCGACTTTATTATGGAAGATTGTTGATATTATGGTGGCTATTTTGGCTATAGTGAATGTATATGCATTATATGAGTTAAAAGATGATGTAAAATCAGAGATTATCTATGATAAAAAGGTGAAATGTGATAAAATGAATTTGAGGTAATGTATTATGATTAATAAAAAATGGGATGTTGTTTTAAAAGAAGAAATGAAAAAAGATTATTTTAAAGAATTAGGTACTTTTGTAAAAAGTGAATATAAAACAAAAATGATTTATCCTCCATATGCGGATATTTTTAATGCATATCGTTATACTGATTATGATGATGTAAAAGTAGTGATTTTAGGTCAAGATCCATACCATGGACCTCATCAAGCTCATGGTTTATCCTTTTCGGTATTAATTGATAAAAGACCTTCATCATTAAATAATATTTTTAAAGAGTTATATGATGATCTTGGAATTCTTCGTACGAATAATAATTTAAGTGATTGGGCCCAACAAGGTGTACTGATGTTAAATTCAATTATGACAGTGGCGGCAGGGCAACCATTATCTCATCAAGGAAAAGGATGGGAACGATTTACAGATCGTACGATTGAACTATTAAATGAAAGAGAAAAACCAGTTGTTTTTGTTTTATGGGGTAATTATGCGCGTAGTAAGAAAGTTTTAATAACTAATCCTCAACACAAAATAATTGAGTCTGTACATCCATCAGGATTATCTGCAAATCGTGGCTTCTTTGGAAGTAAACCTTTTTCTAAAATCAATCATTTTTTAAAAGAAAATGGAATGGAAGAGATTAAGTGGTAAGTATGGATTATGTTGAAAAATTTTTAAGAAAGATTTCGTTAAAACAAAATGATTATGTTGTTGTGGCTGTAAGTGGTGGTCCTGATTCTATGGCTCTTTTAAATATGTTATATCAATTTCAATGTCAATCTCCATTTCACCTAGTATGTGCGCATGTGAATCATAGTAAAAGAGAAGAGAGCGAAGACGAAGCAGTTTTTGTAAAAAATTATTGTGAAGAGCGTAATATTATATTTGAATATCTTAAAATCGATGATTGGGGTTCTAAAAACTTTCATGATGAAGCTCATCATCGTCGATATAACTTTTTTGAAAATATTGTAAACAAGTATCACGCTCGTTATTTATTTACTGCTCATCATGGTGATGATTTAATGGAAACGATATTAATGAGGTTAACCCGTGGTTCGACCATGTATGGTTATCATGGATTTAGTGAATTAGAACAACGGAATGAGTATTATTTGGCTCGTCCTTTATTACATTACTCTAAAAATGATTTGTTGAATTATGTTAAAAAAAATAATATTCCATATGTAATAGATGATTCAAATACAAAAGATACATATACTAGAAATCGTTATCGTAAAGTGATTCTTCCTTTCTTAAAAAAGGAAAATCCTAATTTAATTGAAAAATTTAATGAATTTAGTGACATACTAGAAGAGTATGAATCATTTGTTCAAAAACAAGTTCGTCAGTGTTACAATCATATTGTGCATGATGAATGTATTGAGGTAACAAAATACCAACAACAAGATTCTTTGCTTCGTAAAAAATTACTAGAACAATGGTTGCTGCATATATATAAAGAACGTGTATCAATGTTAACAAAGCGTCATCTTCAGGCAATAGATAAAGCTTTATGCTCTATTCGACCTAATATTACTATAGACTTGCCAGATGGCTACAAACTAAAACGAAATTATGATAAAGCGCGAATTACTCATGAAAATTTCACAAATGATTCGTATGATTATGTATTGGTAAATGAGGTTGTATTACCAAATGGCAAAAAAATAGAGAAAATTTCTAAATCGATGGAAACTGACAATAATATTTGTTATCTTTCTTCTGCCGAACTAAAATTACCTCTTATAGTTCGTAGTAGAAGATCAGGAGATATTATGGAAGTAAAGGGGCTATCCGGTAAAAAGAAAATTAAAGATATTTTCATTAATGAGAAGATTCCAGTGACCGAACGTTCTATGTGGCCAATTGTTTGTGATAGTGACGGAACAATTGTATGGTTACCAGGAATTAAAAAGTCTAAATTTGATAAAACAAAAGGAAAAAATTATGATATAATACTTAAGTATCATTAAAAGGAGGAAAAAAATGAATCGAAAACAAATGAAAAGAAATTTCTTACCATATGTTTTTCTAGCTCTATTTATTGTCGGAGTTTTATTCTTATTTGATAGTTTAAATCAAAAAGTAAATGTATTAACATATGATGAGTTTATGGATATGGCAAATCAAGGAAAAATCACCGAAGTTCAGATTGTTCCTAAGAGTAGAGCCAGCGTATATGAGATCCGTGGTATTGCCGATGGATATAATGAAAATGAAACATTCTTTTTACGCGTACCATTATCTAATGATGTGTTATCTGAAGTATTAGATGTTCAAAAGAAATATGATTTTAAATTAGATACTTCACCAGATCCAGAATCTAGTACATTCTTGTTATTCTTAATTAATGTTTTACCAATGGTTATTTTAATTGGTGGAGTGTTCTTCTTTATTACTAGACAAATGGGATCAGCAAATAAATCAATGGATTTTGGTAAGAGTCGTGCAAAATTGAATCCGGATAGTAATAAAGTAACATTCAAAGATGTTGCTGGATTGGATGAAGAAAAGGAAGAGGTTCAAGAACTTATTGATTTCTTAAAAGAACCAAAGAAATTCCAACGTTTAGGAGCTCGTATTCCTAAAGGTGTGTTATTAGTTGGTCCTCCAGGAACAGGTAAGACATTACTTGCCAAAGCAGTTGCTGGAGAAGCTAATGTACCATTCTATTTTATTAGTGGTTCAGATTTTGTTGAGTTATTTGTCGGTGTCGGTGCAAGCCGTGTCCGTGATATGTTTAAACAAGCTAAACATAATGCGCCTTGTTTAATCTTTATTGATGAAATTGATGCTGTAGGACGTCAACGTGGTAGTGGAATTGGTGGAGGTCATGATGAACGTGAACAAACCTTAAACCAATTATTAACGGAAATGGATGGATTTGGAGCAAATGAAGGAATTATTATTATTGCTGCAACTAACCGTCCAGATGTATTAGATCCAGCGTTATTACGTCCAGGACGCTTTGATCGTCAAGTAACGGTAAATCTTCCAGATAAAAAAGGTCGTGAAGAAATTTTAGCTGTTCATGCCCGCAATAAAATATTTGAAGATAATATTAAATTATCTAATATTGCATCTCGTACTGTAGGATTTAGTGGTGCTGATCTTGAGAATTTATTAAATGAAGCTGCCTTATTAGCTGTTCGTCGTAATAAAGCTGCAATTAGTATGGAAGAATTAGATGAAGCTCATGATCGTGTAATTATGGGGCCTGCTAAAAAATCACATAAGTATACAGAACACGAAAAGAAAGTGGTTGCTTATCATGAAGCAGGACATGCCGTATTAGGCTTACGCTTAAGTGGAGCTAATGAAGTTCAAAAAATCACAATCATTCCTCGTGGTAATGCTGGTGGTTATAATTTAATGCTTCCAAAAGAAGAAACTTATCTTTCAACTAAAACAGAACTTCTTGAGACGATTAGCGGTTTATTAGCTGGTCGTGTAGCTGAAGAAACTATTTTTGGTGAGGTAACAACTGGAGCTCACAATGACTTTGAAAAAGCAACTAAGATTGCTCGTAGTATGGTTACAGAATATGGTATGAGTGATTTAGGTCCTGTTCAATTTGAACATCAAGAATCAAGTGTTTTCTTAGGACGTGATTATAACAAAAGTCGTAATTTCTCTGGTCAAGTAGCGTTTGAAATTGATCAAGAACAACGTAAAATTATTAATGAGTGCTATGAGATTACTAAGAAAATAATTAATGAAAATTTAGATTTATTAGATCTAATCGCAAATACTTTATTAAAATATGAAACAATTACTAAAGAACAAATTGAATATTTAGTAGAACATGGTCATATGCCTAATGAAGAAGATAGTACATCAGATGATGATCAAACTCCTAAACTATCTGATTTGAGTTTAAATGAATTAAAAGATATGGCTAAAGAACGTAATATAAAAAATTACAATAAAATGAAAAAAGAAGAACTTGTAAAAGCTTTAGAAGAGTATAGTGAAGAAGATGAATTATAATCTTCTTTTTTCTTGCTTTATTTTGGGAAATGATTTCAATTAATTGTTTCTTTTTTTATCTAAAGATAGATTTCTCAAGTAAATTATGATAAAATGAATTATAGGTATTAAAAGGAGAAGTGAGGATAATGAGTGCAACAAGAAAGAAAGGAAAAGTTATTGCTTTAGTAAATCAAAAGGGTGGTGTTGGGAAAACAACTTCCAGTATTAATCTCGCTGCTTCTTTAGGAATTTTACATAAAAAAGTTCTATTAGTGGATTTGGATCCTCAAGGAAATGCAAGTACAGGATTAGGTATTAATAAAGCTGATTTTGATAAAAGTGTATATGATTTATTAATTGATGAAGCGGAATTAAAAGATGTTGTTATAAAGACAAAGTTTAAGAATTTATATGTGATTCCTGCGACTATTAATCTAGCAGGAGCTGACATTGAATTGATGGAAAAAAGTCGTATGGATCCAGATTTTTCAAAAGGAACACAATTAAAGAAATATTTAGATATCACTAAAGATATGTTTGATTTTATTATAATTGATTGTCCACCATCATTAGGAATTTTAACAACAAATGCCTTAACAGCTGCAAATTCCGTAATAATACCAGTACAATGTGAATTCTTTGCCTTGGAAGGAATTATGCAGTTATTAAATACAATTATGTTAGCGCAAAAAAAATTAAATCCAACATTAGATATAGAAGGTGTATTGCTTACTATGCTTGACTCTAGAACCAATTTAGGTTTAGAAGTAGTAGAAGATGTTAAGAGTTATTTTAAAGAACGAGTATATGATACTATTATTCCACGACTAGTACGTCTTTCTGAAGCACCTAGTCATGGTAAACCTATTTTAGCTTACGATCCACAAAGTCGTGGAACAGAAGCTTATTTAAATTTAGCTAAGGAAGTGATTGAACGCAATGGAGAATAAAAAGAGAGCTCTTGGTAGAGGACTAGAACAGTTATTTAATACTGATAATTTAAATATGAGTCAAATAGAACAACAGATATATGAAGAAACACCAAATGAAGAAATTGTAGAACTAAATATTAGTGATTTACGAGCTAATCCATATCAGCCTCGTCAAGTTTTTAATCCAGAGGCATTACAAGAATTAGCCGATTCTATTAAAGAACATGGTGTTTTTCAACCTATTATCGTTAAAAAGAGTATTAAAGGATATGATATCGTTGCAGGTGAAAGACGTTTTCGTGCTTCCAAACTAGCAGGATTAACAACAATTCCGGCAATTATCCGCTCATTTACCGATGAACAAATGATGGAGATTGCTTTATTGGAAAACTTACAAAGAGAAGATTTAAATGCGATTGAGGAGGCTAAAGCTTATCAATCTCTAATAAATCATTTACAGATTACACAAGATCAACTAAGTAAACGTGTTGGTAAAAGTCGTAGTCATATTACTAATATGTTAGGATTATTACGTTTACCAAATGAAGTTCAGTCTATGATTAATGATAAAAAATTAACGATGGGACATGCGAGAGTATTATCTAAATTGGAAAATGAACAGCAAATTGTCAATATGGCTCATCAAATTGTCGATGATAAAAAATCTGTTCGTGAAGTAGAAGAAATGGCTCAAGGAAAAGAAATTGAACATAAAGTAAAAATGAATCGTCGAAAAGAAAAGTCGACAGAGTATAAATATGTGGAAGAATTATTACACGATAAATTAGATACTAAAGTAAGAATCAAAGAACGAAAGATTGAAATTAGTTTTACTAATAAAGCTGATTTGAATCGAATTTTAGAAATTTTACAAGTGAAAGAATAGGTGGTTATAGTGCTATCCATAGAAATAGAAAAAATATTTGAATTGATTTTATCAAAAGAAGTTATTAGACCTTTGTGTATTATTGCTGGAAGTGTTCTTGTATATGTAGTATTAAGTAAAGTAATTCGTCGTATGTTTCGTATTAATTTAATTCGTACTGATGAACGAAAAAATAAAACTATGTGTACTCTTACTGTAAATGTGTTTAAATATTTTGTTATGTTAGTTTGTATACTCATGTTGTTAGATGAGTTTGGGGTAGATACTAAAACTTTAATTGCCTCTTTAGGAGTAGTTGGTGTAGTAGCTGGTCTTGCAATGCAAGACACCCTAAAAGATTTTGTATCAGGAATATTTATATTAACTGATAATCAGTATAAAGTCGGGGATACGGTTACGATTGATAATTTTATGGGTGAAGTTGTTTCTTTAGGTATGAAAACAACTAAAATACGTGCCTATACTGGTGAAGTCAAAATGATTTCTAATCGTACTATTACATCAGTTGTTAATCATAGTATTGACTATTCATTGGCATTAGTAGATTTTAAAATTGGTTATGAACATGATATTCAAAATGTCAGTGAAATTTTAGTGGAACTTTGTGAAGCTATGACGAATGAAATTGATAAATTAAATGGTCCTGTAGAATTATGGGGAGTTACTTCACTATCTAATGGTGTAGAATTTAAAATTGCAGCTAAAACAATACCAATGGAGCACTATGCAATTGAACGAAAGATAAGAGCAATTGTGAAAACAGAATTAGAAAATAAAGGTATTGAGTTGTTATATCCTCATAGGGTGATTTCTAATGAATAAAGAATATCGTTTAGGCAGTGTAGTTGAAATGAAAAAACCCCATCCATGTGGAACAAATGAATGGGAAATTGTAAGGGTAGGTGCGGACATTAAAATAAAGTGTTGTCATTGTGGTCGTACTATTTTATTACCCCGTATTGAGTTTAATAAGAAAATAAAAAAAGTTCTTAGTTTATAGGAGGAAATATGGTCCGAAAAAAGAAAAATCAAAATAAAAAATATATAAGTCCCATTATAATGATAATAATTATTATGATTTTTATCATATTTATTAGTACAGTATTTTCGTTATTAGGTATTGAAGGAACTGTTACTTCTGTAAATAATGGTTCATTAGAAACATCTCTTGTTACAATGAATAATATATTAACTCCGAAAGGATTTAAATACTTTTTTAATCATGTGATTGTTAATCTATCTACGTTTAAACCATTATTTTATTTAATTATTTCTCTAATAGGAATTGGTATTGCTGAAAAAAGTGGATTATTGGAAGCTGTTTTTAAACCATTTAGACGTATGAAACCAAGTATTAGTACCTTTATTGTCTTATTATTAAGTATAATCGCAGCTGTGCTTGGTGATGCTGGTTATGCAATAATGATTCCTTTAAGCACAGTTATTTACAAATATTTAAATCGTAATCCAATGATGGGAATATTAACTAGTTTCTTAGGTCTCTCTGTAGGATATGGAACATCATTTATTTATAATAATTCTGACTTTATATTAGGAACACTAATGGAAGAAGCGGCCAAAGTTGAAGTAGATCGTAATTTCCAATTTACGCTATATTCTAATTTATATATAACTGTTAGTAGTATGTTTATTCTTTCGTTTTTAGGAACAATTATCATTGAACGTTTTCTTGCTCCTAAATTTAGTCGTAAAAATAAATATGAAATAGAAGAACATCCAACTAATAAAAAGGCTATGTTATTTACTTTTATCGCTATGATTATGCTTATCTTATTTGTAGCTTATAGTTTAATACCAGGTTTTCCAGGATCGGGATTACTATTAGATCAAAATGCTGAAAGTTACGTAGAAAAAATATGGGGTGATAATGCACCATTCCATGATGGCTTTGTTTATATTTTTACCACAATATTGTCTATTCTTGGTTTAATTTATGGAGCTATCTCTAAAAATATTAAGAATAATCAAGAATATAGTGATGGTTTAGCTTATGAATTTAAAGATTTAGGATATTTATTTGTATTAATATTTTTAGTTTCACAATTAATAGGTATTATTGAATGGACACATTTAGATCAAGTAATTGGTGGTCGATTAGTAGAATTCTTAAGTTTATTACAATTCTCTGGATTACCATTAATTCTCTTATTTTTCTTCATTGTGGTCTTCTTAGGAATAATTATTCCATCAACTGAAACAAAGTGGAATTTAATTGCTCCTTTAACAATACCACTCTTTATGCGTTCTAATATAGCGCCTGAATTTACTATGTTTATTTTTAAAGGTGCTGATGGCTTCGCTAAATGTCTTACACCATTAAGTGGTGGTTTCACTATCATGCTTGGTTTCTTAAAGAAATATAATCAAGAAGACGAAGCAATTACACTATTCGGAACACTAGGAAAATTAAAATCTACAATTGCTTTATTTGCAATTGTATGGTTGCTAATATTATCTGGTTGGTATCTTGTAGGAATACCTCTAGGATATGGTGTTTTACCGACATTATAAAGACAATTATTTGTCTTTTTTCTTTACGATTTTGTACATAATATAGTTTTTTAGGAAGATTATTTATTGAAATTAAAATTAAGTATATCATAATTTATTTATGTTAAAGGTAACTAAATTAAAAAATAGTGATGTATTTAGTGTTCTTCTCCTTTTTAGTTATAAATTGGATATCTATATTGATGTATTGTACTTTAATTATATAATTGAATAAAGAAAAATAATTTGTTATAATATTATCGTTTATGAATTGGAAATAGAAAGAGTGATTGTGATGAGTTTAAGAGCCGGAATTGTAGGATTACCGAATGTTGGTAAGTCTACGTTATTTAACGCTATTACAAATCAAAAAATATTAGCGGCAAATTATCCGTTTGCTACTATAGAACCAAACGTAGGAGTAGTTATTTTGCCCGATGATCGTCTAGATTATTTAAATGATTTATATAATCCTAAATCTTTAGTACCAACTTCTTTTGAGTTTACTGATATTGCAGGTTTAGTTCAAGGAGCTGCCAAAGGAGAGGGATTAGGAAATAAGTTTTTATCTCATATTCGTGAAGTGGATGCGATTGTCGAAGTTGTTCGATGTTTTGAAGATAATAATATTACTCATGTTGAAGGAAAAATCGATCCTATACATGATATTGAAATTATCGGATTAGAATTAATTTTTGCGGATTTAGAAGTAGTTGAAAATCGTTTAAATCGTATTGGTAAAAAAGCGAAGATGTCTAATGATAAAGATACCAAAATGGAAGTTGCACTCTTAGAACGTATAAAAAATGTATTAATGGATAATAAACCTATTCGTAGTATGGAATTTACTGAAGAAGAAGAAAAATTTTTAAAGCCATTTTGTTTCTTAACTAAAAAACCAATTATTTATGTGGCTAATATCAATGAAGATGAAATTACTAATGGTGATAATGAATATGTAAAAAAAGTAAGAGAATATGCTAGTGTGGAAAATGCCGAAGTAATAGTAGTATGTGCCAAAATAGAAGAAGAATTGAGTGAACTATCTAAAGAAGACAAAGAATTATTTTTACAAGATCTAGGTATTGCGGAAAGTGGTCTAGATCAATTAGTAAAAGCTACTTATCATTTGTTAGGCTTAGCAACCTTCTTTACCAGTGGTACAGATGAAGTTAGAGCATGGACTTTTAAAAAAGGAATGAAAGCACCTCAATGTGCAGGACTAATTCATACTGATTTTGAACGAGGTTTTATTAAAGCAGAAGTTACTTCTTTTTCTGATTTAAAAAAATATGGTTCTGAGTTAAAAGTTAAAGAAGCAGGTAAACTTCGTTTAGAAGGTAAAGAATATGAAATGCAAGATGGAGATATATGTCTTTTCCGTTTTAATGTATAAAAGATTAATAAAAATTAAATAGTAAAAATACTGTTTAATTTTTTGCTTTTTGGGCCAAAATAACATTAGGTGATCTTATGTTTTATATAAACTGTTTTTTACTATATTCTATATTAGGATATTTATTAGAAACATTAGCTGCTTTTATTACTAAAAGTAATTTTAAAAGTGGAATCTTATTTGGACCTTGGACTCCGGTTTATGGACTGGGAGCCGTTTTAATTATTTTGATATCGCGTTATTTTTTTGTTAATTTACATATGCCACGATGGAAAGAGACTATTATTGTATTTATCGTAATTACATTTGTTTTAACTTTAATAGAATGGATTGGGGGAATAGGTATTGAATTCTTATTTAAAAAAGTGTTTTGGGATTATAGTTCTGATCCAACGTCTATTGGCCATTATATCTCTTTACGTATGAGTTTAATTTGGGGAATTGGTTCTATTTTATTCATTTATGTTATATATCCCTTTTTAAAGAATTTTATTAAACATATTCCGTTATATGTTACTGTACCTTTCGCATTATTATTTCTGTTTGATGTAGTATATACTATTGTAACTAAAGAAAAAATTACTTAATTAAATGTAAAGCTATTAAAAATCATCATATTTAAGTTGACAATAAAACGCTTTTTTTATACAATTAATATAAGAACAATAGGAGGAAGATGTCATGAGAACGACACAGAAACAACGTATTATTATAGGAACGTTATGTGCAGTTGTTATCGGTTTAGCTGTTGGATACGCCGTTTTGAGCCAAACATTAACTGTAAATGGTACTGGTAGTATCGCTTCTGATTTTAATGTTATGTTTACTAATATTACAGCAGGAGCAATGAATAGCGCAACTTCAGTAAATGCTCAAATTACTGATTCAACAACAGCGGTTTTTACAGTTGACTTACAAAAACCAGGTGCTAATGGTATTTACAATGTAACTGTTGAGAACCGTGGAAAAATTAATGCTTATGTTAAAAGTATTAGTGGATTAGAAGAATCAAATGCTGCTGATCCAACTGATGTTACTTTCGAAGTAATTGGAATTGATGTTGGTGACAAGTTACCAGCAACAACTGGAAACACAAAAACATTCCAAGTAAAAGTAAACTGGGATGCAGAAGCAACCACAATTCCATCTGCACAAAAAGATTTAACATTAGTTATTGAATTCGAACAAGATACAGGTGCATAAATTAAAATGAACGATACATTTATATGTATCTTTTTTTATAACAAAGAGATGCTTCTCTTTAATATTTTTAAATAGTTTTAATATATTTTATTATATAATAAAACTTATAATGAAGATTTATCTTTTAAAATAGCTAGAAATTATATTTTCGAATTTGTATAATCTGTTTAAAAGTTAAAATGTCGAATTAAACTTTGATTATTTTAGATAAAGTACTTTACTTTTAGATTGAACTTTGTTATAATTTTAGGCGAGTATTAAATTACTCCTTGCTTTTACATGAGATAAAAGCCGAGAGACCAAAGGGAGGAGGATAAACATGAAAAACTATGAAATTATGTTTATTGTAAAACCAACATTAAGTGAGGAAGAAGTAAATAAAGTTGTTTCTAACTTTGAAAATGTTCTTACTTCAAATGGTGCGACAGTAACAGAAAATAAGGCTATGGGACAAAAAGAATTAGCTTATGAAATTAAGAAGTTCAATAGTGGTTACTATTTCTTATTTACATTAGAATCTAAAGATGATAAAGCTATTAAAGAATTTGAACGTTTAGCTTTAATCAGTAATGATATTATTCGTCATTTAATTACAAAAATAGAAAAATAAGAAGGTGAAGTCACATGAATCGTGTTGTATTAATTGGAAGATTAACTGCTAAACCAGAATTGAGATATACTGGTTCTAATTTACCTTTTACTAGATTTAGTATTGCGGTAAATCGTAATTTTACAAATGCTCAAGGACAAAGAGAAGCTGATTTTATTAATATTGTTGTTTGGAGAAAACAAGCAGAAAATGTATGCAATTTCTTAAATAAAGGAAGCTTAGTGGCTATTGAGGGAAGAATTCAAACTGGAAGTTATGATGCTCAAGACGGAAGCAAGCGATATACAACTGAAGTAGTTGCTGATTCTGTTCAATTTTTAGAGACCAAAGGACAAAGAGAAGCATATAATAATAGTGCTCCAGAAAGTAACATGAGTCCTTATGATTATCAAACTCCAAGTTCAAATAATAGTAATGATTTTACTAATAATGTCAGCGTAGAAGATGATCCATTTGCTGATTTTGGAGATACTGTCTCAATTGATGATAACTTCTTAGACTAATAAAGGAGGTTTAACATATGGCAGAATTTTATAGAAAAAAACGTAAAAAATGTTTACTTTGTGAAAAAGGTGTAGATGCTGTTAACTATAAAAATGTAGATGTAATTAGAAAATTTATCAGTGCCGATAAAGGAAAAATTTTAAATAGAAAACGTACTGGTACTTGTTCTATGCATCAACGTGTTGTTGCACGCGAAGTAAAAAAAGCACGTTTCATGGCTTTAATTCCATTCGTTAAATAATAGGTAGTATGATTTGCTACCTATTTTTTATTTCCTTGATTTGACAAATAATAAAAAAAGGAGTATTATACTGACTACGCGCTATTGGAAAGGAGAGGGGGATAGTGTGCAACAACAAACAGAGAAGCAACGAGGAAGAAAGAAAAAGAAACGTATAAGTCTACAAGAGATACATCAAATAGTGTTAAATTATTTCCAACTTCCATATTCAGCTCATGTAATTGATTTAGATATTAAGTATAATACCTTCATTTTTGTTATAAGATATAAATACAAAACATTTTCTTTAGATATTCCAGCTATGGGTTTCATTAGAAAAATTAATCAACTTTTACCAGATGATTATAAAAAATATAATAGTTCTAAAGAATTTTATTTAGAATATAATAAATCAGTACTCGATTATTACCGAAAACGAATAGAGCAATCTTATGGTGAAAATATCGAAAATTATGAATATGTTGTTAAGAGTGGAGATGAGTGTTTGTTGCATAACAAACAAAATAAAAAATATTTGTCTATGAGATATTCTGATTATAAAGGATATATGACTACTTTAAAAAAATACAAATAGGAAAGAGGGAAAAAATATGAAATTTAATAAGATGAATGAAGTAGAAGTTCGTACATTAGCGACAGCTGCAGGGGAAGCAAAATTAATGAAATATAACCATGTATGTTATATTAAAATCAATAATCCAGCAGAACGTACAATTAAAGAACGTGTTATGAATTTTGAAAAACAATTAAAACTATTAAATAAATAACATATAGGATAATATAGAGTTTATTTTTCTTACTAATAGTTTTTAATAATGTAAGTAAAAAATTACTGATTAATGTCAGTAATTTTTTAATCTATGATTTATTTATAAGAAATGATAGTAATTCTTGTGGTTTATGATTGTTGTAAATGATGTCGTATATTAGTTCGATGATAGGCATATTAATATGTTTGTCTTGACCAAATTGATGAATAGAGTCTAAAGTATATAAGCCTTCAATAGTTGTATTTTTTCGGTAAGCTTCAATCGTTTCTGCATCAGCATCAGATCCAATTAATTTTCCAAATGAAAAATTACGACTTTTAGGGCTTGTACAAGTTAATAGTAGATCACCAAACCCAGCAAAAGAGAGAATGGTTTTTTTGTTTCCATCAAATATTTCTAGTAGTTCAGATACATCATGTAATGATTCAGTAATAAACATAGCTTTGGTTGATTCAGGTAAATTCATACCATCGATCATACCGGCGGCAATCGCAATTACATTCTTGATTGCTCCACAGAATTCTACTCCCGTAATATCTTTAGTCACACGAAGCTTAAGAAAGTTATTACAAAAAGCTTTTTTTACTATGTTTTCGGTTTCTTCATTTTTGGTTCCTAGTGCAAGACCAACAGTTACTTCATTAATCATATCAATCGCAAAAGTAGGACCAGAAATTGCTGCAATTCTCGTTGTATTAATTTGACTAGTTATCATGTCATGACAAAAACGACAAGTATTATTTTCCATTCCTTTTGTTGCAATACATAAATGATGTGTAGTGATGTATGGTTTCATTTGTAATATAACATCGTTTAAAAATTGCGTTGGTATGGCAATGACAATTAAATCTTTATCTGCACATACTTCTTTAATATCGTTTGTAATAGTAATTGTTTCTGGTAATACATAATTATTTAATTTAGAAACAACCCTAGTTTGTTGTAATGTTTCATATTCTTCTTTAATTGGTGTCCATACTTGAACTTTCCCATGTTTTTTATTAATAACACTTGCCAAAGCAATTCCATAAGCTCCTGCCCCTAAAATTCCTATGTTCATAAAATCACCTCAAAGTATAAACATTTTACCACACTTTATTTGCGTTGACAAATAAAAAACAGAAAGTTCTGTTTAATTATTATTGTTATTGGCTCCAATACCTCCAAGTAATAAAATGAAGGTGATTTTTGCCGTAGTCGTTAAAGAAGATACTAAACCTACTTTCGGACTACTGAATTTTATCATTTGATATATATTAGGTAATACACTTTCTAATGTTTTAGCTACTTTATCAGATATTCTAAATAACGTTGCATGTATTAAATAATCTACCCAAAGATGAACTTCTTTTGGTGTTTTTTCATCTACCGAAGAAAAATCATTTAAAAAAATTTAAGTTCTAGTAATTGATTTACTTTCTCACCTAGTGCTGGTGATTTTACAATTATATAGTAATTTTGTTTTTCTTTTTGGACTGAAATTAAATTTTTTGTTATTAATTTTTTTGTACTTCCTTTTCCATTTTGCTAAATAGTTTAATTAAATAATCTTCGTAATTTTCAAAAAAACGTTGTAATTCTCTCTCCTAATAAGCGATTTTGATTGCTGTATGCGGAGATTAATAAGGATATATAAAGTTCAGATTCAAATCCTGCTTCTGTTTTGAAAAATTTATTAAAATCAATAATTGTTTGGTGTCCATCATTTATTACATCAATTTTATCTTCTCTAATCTATTTTAATAATAAGGTATTCATTAAATTACTAGAATCATCTACAATTTGATAATGAATTGCTACCTAAAAAGCAATCTCTAAATCATCAAAAGGGATATTCTTAAAATATTGATTTTTATTATCAGGAGTCCAATTTTTCTTAGATATAGCTTTATCTACTTTTTAGTTCTAATCTTAGTTTGTATGTAAAAAAACTAAAATGAATGTCATAATAAATGTACCAATTATGAATAGTAAAAGATTATAAGCGATAGTTTTATCCATATTTAACTACATCCATATATATTACAATAAGAATTAGATGGTTGACAATCAAATCATATTTGATATATAGTATTAATGTTCATTAAATATTGTATTGGAGGGAAAGAATGTATAATTTATATTTTAAATTAAATGATAATAATATTTATATGAGATCTATGCAGTATATGACTGCTATAAACAGGGATGGAAAAGAGGTTGTTGAATTTTATAATCCTGAATTATTTATTTCTGTAGAAGAATATTTTAAACAAGCCGAATACATTGGAAGAATTAGTTCCTATGATATTACTAATGAACATTTTATTCTTTTATATGATTCAAACATGTTAGGTATTGGGTATAATATAGATACCGATGTTTATGAAATTATACCGCATGAAGTTATGGAGCTTTATCGTTCTTCTTATAATTATATTTGGGATTACGAAAATCAAAATGTATCGATAGAACCTACTGAAATTGTAAGAACAATGTTGAAAAAACGTAGAGAAGTGTTTGTTAATAAAATTAATGGTAGAACAAGTGAAGAATTAGAATATGTTATTAAAAAGTTAGAGCGTATAAAATAAGAGATGGGAAATATGTTTTTCCTATTTTTTATTTACGTCAATGATAGCTTAAAAAATAAAAAAAGTACGTGAATTTTTAGACTAAATTCCGTTTTTTAAAGAAAAATTTAAAATACAAGACTTATTTCTGAAAAAGAAATCAAA
>CALVJM010000020.1 GCA_944332155.1 uncultured Bacilli bacterium | reverse complement strand
AAATCGAAACTGCCTTATATTATAGTGCCTTTAACTTAAGAAGAGTCATCAAAATCTTAGGAGTTCCTAGAATACTATAGCTTCTTAAGACTTCTTCCAACTCTTTTATACATTCATTAATAAAGCGACTACTTTTATCAAAGCAGTCGCTTTTATCTTTTTAGACAGTCTCCCCCCATGGTGCCGTGTATGCGATTTGCTAACATGCAAGTGAATTGTATATACACTATTATCATTCTTGCATCGCTTTATTTATCATTTTAAAAGCATTATCTAAACCATCTTTTACATATTTACCAATCGCACTCGAAACTTGATATCCTAACTTAGATGTCTTATTATTATAATTTTTAGTTGTATCCTCCAAATAAGAATCTAAATCTACATTTTTGCCAGCAGCTACATCCTTTTCAAATTGTTCGATTTGTTTATTGGTAAAGCTAACTTTTTTATGTTGCTCATATTCATAATATCCGGTAGCTTGTGATAAGTATAAAGTTAGAAAGGTAATGAAAAAAGCCCAAAAACAAAACTTAAATATTTTTTTATAAATCTTTATTTTATCTTCGCGTTTCACGATGATATAACCTCTTTAATAATAGGGGCCAAAAGATTCATTGTATTACTTACTTCTTCTATAGTATTTTCATTACCACCACATTCAATTAATATAGCATGAGCATGTAAATCTTGATTATAAACACCATTTACATCTTCGCCTTTTTTAGTACTAACTCCTCTTGTTAAAGTAGGATACTTTTCTTTAATTTTATTATTTATAATGTTAGATAATTCTAAGTTAGATGAATGATTAGGATTATCTAATCCCACTACAAACATTACTTTGGCATAACTTACATTATCAATTTGAACAGTTGAATCTTCTCTTTTCAAACCGTCTCGATGAATATCAATAAAATAGTTTAAAGTAGGATATTTATTCATTGCTTCTTTCATGAATAATCTGGTGGCATCATAACTCTTATAATACGGCAATTGATTATTATTTAAATAATCAGTAACACTTTGTTCTTCAACGATAGTTGCAATGCCAAGATTATTTAATTTTTCTTTTAATACATAAGAAGCAAACATAACATTAGGCGTAATATTATGAACTTCGCGATTCTCCATCATATATTCTTCTGTTTGATGTGTGTTATAAAGATAAATAACTGGTTTTGATATATCTACAGGATTAGGATCGACCACGTGATCCGTATGATCCTCTACTTTTTGATTTTGCATAACGACAGCTTCTGTTACTTCCTCCATGATTGTCGGTTGATATAATAGACTATTTGATAGAATACTTAATGGTTCTTTAGGATTAAAATTAAACAAAAAATTTCCGACTGTTTCAATGATTGTTTTTTTAGAAGTTGTTTTAATATGATGATTCGCATCATTCATTAAAAGCGTAACTATTTCTTCTTGACTTTGTTTGATTTTTACTTTTTGAAGTATTTTAAAAGTAGATACGAAAGCAAAAATAAATAAAAGTACTAAACAAATATATCTTTTCTTGATTCTTCTTCTTTTTTTTGCCCGAAATCTTTTGGCCATATAATCACCTCTTCTTACACATTATATGTAAGAAGAGAAAAATATTTTGTCTAAAAAAGACTCTATAAAGAATCTTTTTGATTTTTATAATAAGCAGGATGTAATACTTGGTTTAGAGCTTCAGCTAATAACAAACTTACTTTTTCCATTACAAAATCTACTTCTTTAGGAGTAACCATTAAGTTATAACCAATGGGTGTTAAAATTTCATAAATAAATTGTTTTTTTTCGTCATCATTTAAGGTTCCAATCTTACCTAATAATTCTATGTCATCTTCTTTATTTTCAATAATATTTTCTTGTAAATAATTTACACTTCCTGATGGGACTAATTTCGAACTGGGATTATTTATTTGTTGTTTTGTATATGTAAAATATTTAGTCATATATTCAATGGTATCACTGACAATAGTTGCCGCATCAACAACAGTAGGAACGCCAATAGCTAATACAGGTACACCAATTATTTCTCGACTTATTTCTTTACGATTATTACCAACACCAGATCCTGGAGAAATTCCTGTATCTGTCATTTGAATAGTACGATTCACTCTTTCAATGGATTGACTAGCTAAAGCATCAATTATAATTACTAAACTAGGTCTTTCCTTAGTCACTAATGTTTGAATAAAATCACTTGTTTCAATTCCTGTTTGAGCCATCACCCCAGGGGCAAAAGCAATTACAGGGCGAAAGCCATTTGACATCTCACCTAATACCGCTAAATGATTGGTCACTAATACGTGGTGAATTGTCGATGGCCCTAAAGCATCTGGTGTAGAATGTTCATTTCCAAGACCGATAAGCATAATTAAATCATCTTCTTTAACATTTAATTTCTTTACTATTTTATCCAATTCCTGCACAACAACTTCTAATGTTTTTTGGTAATTATCTTGATCAGTAATATCTTTAAATTCAATTGTAGTATAATGACCTGCTTTTTTACCAATCTTTTTTTCTAAAGTATTTGGTACTTGAATATTTGTAACTTTAATGCCATCATGTTCAAAGACTTTAGATTCTATTTTATCTAAGCTAGAAGATACCGATTCTACAATTAAATCAGTTCTAATTTGATATTTTTCTAAATCTATTTCTTTATTCATTCTTTCACCTCATCGTTATTTTTCCCAAAAAACATATTTTTTATTGCTTTTTTTACTATTTTTTGTTAAAATTATATTATTAGTGGCTTGGAGGTGAATAATATGCCAAATATGAAAAATGCAAAAAAGAAAGTTATCGTTGATGCGAAAAAGAAAGTAGACAATAATGTTTTTAGAGCTAGTATGAGAACAGCTATAAAAAATGTTGAAAAAGCAGTTATCAATAAAGATAAAGAAACTGCCAAAACAAATCTTGAAATCGCTATCAAGAGAATTGATAAAGCAAAATCAAAAGGTGTAATTACTCCAAACTTTGCTTCTCGTAACAAATCAAGATTAACAAAAAAAGTGAACGAAATGAAGTAATTTTACTTCTTTTTTTATTACATTGTTGATATAATAAATACAGGTGAGAAAATGAAGAAGAAATTAGTTTTAATTCTTTTTTTGATGATAGGTGTGATTGTCCTTTTAAATCAACAAACAATTGTTACTTACATCATGAAAAATTATTTATATAAAAATGAAATTGTGATTCCTGAAACTGATGTTACATATAAAAAAGATATGAATTTTTCTTATGTACAACCAGTTACAAAGTTTGAACCTCACAATAAACAAGATGTATTAAATATCATTTATACAATATTAAATAATGGATGGGATGAATTTACCTTTTATTGTGCTGAAGACTATGAAAATTGTACCAAAGAAGTAAGTAGTATTTTTAAAGATCAAAGTACTTTATCTAATCTTAACAACTTTATTCATCCATATCACTCTTATGATATTTTAACTGCCGATATTACTAATTTAAATAAAATCACTGTTCATGTAGAACGTTTATATTCGAAAGATCAAATCACCGAGATTAATACTAAAATTGATGAGATTTATAATCAATTAATTAGTGAAGATATGTCTGAACGTGATAAGATATTAGCAATTCATGATTATATTATTAACAACACTATTTATGATGAAGAATTATCGAATGCGATTTTAAGTGGAAATGACCGAGATAAAAATAGCCATTCTCATACAGCATATGGATTATTATTTGAAAACAAAGCCATTTGTGGTGGTTATGCGGATACCATGGCCCTCTTCTTAGACCGTATGAAAATACCTAATTTTAAAGTATCTACATATGACCATGTTTGGAATGCAGTACAATTAGAAGATGGAAAATGGTATCATTTAGATTTAACTTGGGATGATCCAGTTACGAACACACATGAAGAAATGTTAACCCATACATTCTTCTTATTGACCACAACGCAATTACAAGAACAAAATACAGGACAACATAATTTTGATACAAAAATCTATTCTGAATTAACAGAATAGATTTTTTTAAATATATAATCAAAGTGTTAATAACTCTATTTGTTTTTGATAGTCTTCATGGTTAGTAATATAACTTCCTACCACGATCATATCAGCACCTGCTTGTTTACATTGTAAACTAGTTATGTTATGGATTCCTCCATCAACCTCCACAATAAAATGGTGTTGATGAGCAAGCATTTTTAATCTTTTAATACGTGAAATACTTTGAGCTAGAAATGTTTGTCCACCTTTTCCTGGTTCTACACTCATAACTAAGACCAAATCAATCATATCTAAGTAAGGATTTAATTTACCTAAAGATGTGTTAGGCTTAATAGCTAATCCCACTTT
This sequence comes from uncultured Bacilli bacterium, assembly GCA_944332155.1. GTDB lineage: Bacteria > Bacillota_I > Bacilli_A > RF39 > UBA660 > Pelethosoma. The sequence goes on along the minus strand of CALVJM010000020.1, from coordinate 13,404 downwards.
AATACCTGCTTGATGTAAACGATCACATATCTTTGGAATATTAATTTGTTTATCTAATTCAACATGAAATGTAATATATTCTGGTTTAAGTACTTCATATTTATCAATATATTTATTTACATTCTTAACCATTAAATGAACATCTAACGGTTTCTTACTGTGAGACAACCATTCAATTTGTTTCTCATCATCTTCAGTTTGTTCAGAAACAAAACGACCATCCATAATATCTACATGAATAAAATCGGCAGTTGTTTCATTTAGTTTCTGCATCTCCTGTTCATCTTTATTCTTCATTGATAGATAAGAAATTGACAATTGCATTCTATATCCCCTACTTTTCTATAAATTTTAAATAGTTTTCATAACGACTTTTTAATATAGTGCCATCCGATACCTTTTCTTTAATCATACAATGATCTTCCTTATGATGCATACAATCTTTATATTTACATAAATCACGATAAGTATTAAATTCAACAAATTGATCACGAATTTCACTTGGACTTAATTCATCTAATGATAAAGCTGAAAAACCTGGGGTATCTGCAACCCACCCATTTTCAATATGTAGTAATTCAGTATGTCTAGTTGTGTGTTTACCACGTCCTAAAGCATAAGAAATATCATTTGTTTTAATATTTAAATTTGTATCTAAATGATTTAATAGAGTACTTTTACCAGCACCTGTTTGTCCTGTAAATACACTAATTTTATGTTCGAATATTTTCTTTAATTGTTTCAAATCTGTATTTTTGTAAACTTGATATCCAATTTTTTTATAATATTGTATGATTGGTTCTATTTCTTGTAATTCTGTTTCAGATAATAAATCCAACTTCGTAAAACAAATAATAGGTGTAATACGATTAAATTCAACCATTGTAATTAATTTATCTAATAAGTGGCTAGAAAAATGAGGATGTTTTACACTGGTGATTAAAATAGCTTGATTGATATTGGCAACAGGTGGTCGTACCAATTCGTTTTTTCTAGGTAAAACATCCAATATATATTTTTGTTCTGAATCAAAAAGAACTTGATCACCAACAAGAGGTGTTATTTTTAATTTACGAAACTTTCCTCGACTTTTACAAATATACGTTCTATCATTAGCAAGAACAGTATAATCATTACTAATACATTTTATAATAATTCCTTGCATTTATGATTGTCCTTCTGGTATTTTAGTGTCTTCGGTTTCCTGATCCTTTTCCTCTTCATCGGTAGGAGGTGTTGGAGTTTCTGTTTTAGCTGGTTCTTTTGCAACACTAATGGTAAGTGGTGTATTGGCAAATACTTTTGTTCCCGCTACACGACTTTGTGAAATAACAGTTCCTGCTGGATAATTTGATGTTTCTTGATATGTAATATTAAGTGTAACACTATTTTGATTACAGAAATTCCTAATATTATCTACAGACCAACCCTCACTAACAAAGTCAGGATAAGTTGTTACAAAGTTTGGAATAACTAAAGTGATACTATCACCTTTCTTTAGCTTTTCTCCCTCTTCTACACTTTGTGAAATAATAATATTTTCTTGGTAATTACTATCATCTGTAACTTCTTTTGTTTCGATAAGTACATTAATTTCATGTGTCTCTAATTTAGCTTTGATTTCATATACATTTTCACCAGTATAATCTTCAATCTCATAACTATCTGTTCCTTTAGAAACAATTAAAGTGATTTTCGTGCCTTTTTTAACACTTCTACCTGCGGTTGGATCAGTTTTAACAACTTTTCCCTCTTCTATCTTATCATCAAATACTTCTTTCGTTTTTGTTGCCACTTCAAATCCTTCTTCTTCTAATATCTCTTCTGCTTTAACCACGGTTTTATTAGAAACATCAGGAACTTTTACATCAGGATCCGACATAAAGTTTGGTAGAATAAAGAATACAAAGACAAGAAGTAATACCAGACCAGCAAAAATACCACCAGCAATCCACATCATTTTATTCATTTTTTTATCTTTTTTCTTTTCTTTATTTTCAGCATTAGCTTTTTCACGACTTTCACGTAATGCGGTTCTACTTATTTTAGGCATTGTTTTGGTATTATCAAAATCATGTTCTGGATATTCATACATAATTTTTTCATCATTCATATGATCTTCATCTAATGCCACTTCTAGATCATGGTGCATGTCCATGACATTTTCATAACGATTTTTAGGATTTTTAGCACATGCACGTAATACGATATTTTCAATACTTTGAGGTATTTCTGGATGATCTTCTACAATACTTGGTATTTCATCACGCATTTGTTTAATGGCAATCTCAACCGCATTTTCACCTTTAAATGGAACTTTACCAGTTAATAACTCATACATTAAAATACCTAAAGAGTAAATATCACTCTTCATTGTAGCCCCACTACCATTGGCTTGTTCTGGTGGTAGATAATGAACAGATCCCATCACAGAATTTGTTTGTGTTAATTCATTACTATTTAACGCCATAGCGATACCAAAATCAGTAATCTTCGCTACTCCGTTATCTAAAATAAGTACATTTTGTGGTTTTATATCACGATGGATAATAAAACTTTCATGGGCACAGGCAATCGCACTAGTGAGTTGTAACATAATATCGACTACTTCTGGTAGTGTCAATGCCCCTCGTCGTTTTATAAGACTTTTTAATGTTTTACCATCTACATATTCCATCACAATGTAATAATTACCATCATCTTCTCCGACATCGTAGATTTCTACAATATTAGGATGCGTTAATGAAGATGCAGCAATTGCTTCGCGTTGAAAACGACGAATAAATTTTTCATCATCAGCTAAGTCACCACGTAATACTTTAACGGCTACATCACGATCTAAAATGATATCGTGAGCTAAGTAAACATTAGCCATTCCACCTTCACCAATTGTTCTTATAATTTGATATCTATCATTAATTTTTTGCCCTCTTACAATCATTCTTCTACACCTGCCTTATTCAAATATGCAGCAGAAATATTATCATTTCCACCCCTATTATTACTTTTACAGATTAATTTGTATACTTTATCCTCTGCACTCAAGTTTTCATTAAGTACTTGTTCAATTTGACTATCATCTAACATGTTTGTAAGTCCATCACTACATAAAAATATACCTTCAATATCTTGATCCATATCGACATTAAACACATCCATCTCAACTGTTGTTTGGGCACCAAGTGCTTTCATCAACACATTTTTACGAGGATGTTCTCGCGCTTCTTCTGGTGTCAAATCGCCAGATTTTACTAGTAGATTTACTAATGTATGATCGGTAGTGATTTTATGTAGTTTTCCTTTTTTAATGACATAACCACTAGAATCACCAATATTTCCAAACAATAAAAAATCATCAGTTAATAATGCCATAACTATCGTCGTACCCATTCCTGCACTTTCAGGATGTTCTTCGGTATAGCGATAAATTAAAACATTGGCTTCACTAACAACTTCTTTAATCCAATTAATCGCATCATCTTTATTTCCGACACAACCTAAATCACGAAAACGCTTTCCTATATGAGAAATGGCAATACTAGAAGCAACTTCTCCGGCTTTGTGACCACCCATACCATCTGCTACAGCTAATAAATATTCATTTTTCTCATTTCGTATAATAATGACACTATCTTCATTATGATCACGTACTTTTCCAGGATCTGTTAAATATGCTGTTTCCATTATTTTCCCTCCTCATAATGTGATCTAAGCTGACCACAAGCAGCCATCACTTTACTACCAAATTCACGGCGAATGGTCACATTTATATGTTCTTTTTTTAAAGTATCATAAAAATTTAAGATTTGTTCTTTACTACTTTTTGCATATTCAATATGACTAGTTTCATTATATGGAATTAGATTTACATAGCAATTAATTCCACGAAGTAAATGCGCTAATTCTAAAGCATGTTTTTTTTGGTCATTAACTCCTTTTAACATAATATATTCAAAAGTTAATCTTCTATGAGTTTCATCCACATATTCTTTTAATACAGGAATCAACTTCTTTAAAGGATATGCTTTATTAATAGGCATTAATTGATTACGCAAATCATCATTAGGAGCGTGCAATGAAATAGCAAGATTTACTTGTCTTTTCTCCTTCATAAAATCTTCAATTTTAGGAATAACACCACAAGTAGAAATAGTAATATGTCTAGCTCCAATAGCCATACCTTTAGGATGATTGATAATATCAATAAAATGCATTACATTATCGTAATTATCAAAAGGTTCGCCAATTCCCATTAACACTACATGACTAATACGTTCTTTTAATTGTTCCTCTACCATTAGTAATTGTAATACCATCTCATAGGTTTCTAAATTACGACGTTTTTTTAAACGTCCACTTTCACAAAACTTACATCCCATATTACAACCTACTTGCGTAGAAACACAAATACTATTTCCATAATCATGTTTCATTAATACAGCTTCTACTTTTTCACCATCAGATAATTGAAATAAATACTTTTGTACATCAACATCAGTTAAAACATCCATAATTTGTAATGGTTGCATCACAAAATCTTTGTTTAACGAATCAATGACTGTTTTTTTTACATTGGACATATCATCAAAAGAACGAATACGTTTTTCATACAACCACTCAAAAACTTGGGTGGCTTTAAATTTTTTCTCACCCAAATCTAAAAAATATTGTTCTAATTGTTGATGTGTTTCACCATATATATTTTTCATAATCCACCTTAGTATTATTATAGCAAACTTTTATTTTTAAGGAAAGAAAAAGGAAGCTAATTCTTGAATTAGTTTCCCCTTATTTCAACATTTTACATCTTATTGACCTTATTCTTAACTTTTACCTTTTCCGTTTTATATAAATATTTAGCAGGAAGCGGATACATCGTTATAATATTTTTAGTGTCGTGAGTAGTTACTACAGATATTAAATTAGTTGTTTTTCCAAAAGAATATCCAACCAAAAAAGGACATTCCACTTCATAATGATCATCCGTAGTTACACGAATAGGTTTTAAATGACTTATTTTTATTTTAATATAACCATATAAATGAGAAATAGAATTTTCAGAAAAAAATACAGAATGAACTATTTTTTCATTGTTCTCTGTTAAATGATTAGAAATATGTTCCAAGGCCAACGTTTTATCATAATGTCGATATTGATTATACCAATAACCATTATATTTAGAGTTATAAATATCTTTATCTCCCACAATATATTTCATCAAAAACTCCATTCGCTTTTTATACTCTGTTTTGTTGGTTATAAACATCAAATCATTAATACAAATATCTTTCAATTTATCATAATTTTTTTGTTTCAAATATAAAAAGAAAAGTTCTAATAATGCATAATTATGATTTGATGTATTCAACAATGATTTAAAATATTGTTTAGCGTTATCATCATTTCCAAGAATAACTTCCAAACGGCCAAGCTCTAATACGGCATAATTATGACTAGATGTGTTCAACAATGATTTAAAATTTTGTTTGGCTTGATTATAATTCCCAAGAGTTACTTCTAATCGGCCAAGCTCTAATGTTGCATAATTATGATTTGATGTATTCAACAATGACTTGAAATATTCTTTGGCCTTATCATAATTCCCAAGAGTTACTTCTAAACGGCCGAGCTCTAATGCTGCATAATTGTAGTCAGATTTATTCAGCAATGATTTGAAATATTGTTTGGCTTGATTATAATTTCCAAGAATAACTTCCAAGCGACCAAGCTCTAATACGGCATAATTATAATTTGATGTATTAAACAATGATTTGAAATATTGTTTGGCCTGATTGTATTTCTTCATTTTGGCAAGTAATCTAGCATATTCAAATATCACCATACTATCATCAGGTATTTTTTTCATTAGTGATTGTAAAATAATTTCTGCTTGTTTATATTTTCTTTGTTTTATATTATGTTTAGCTTGTAGAAAAGATTGATAATATACTTGTTTCATACAAATTCACCTCATGTAGCAGTTATTATATCACAAAAAGAGGATTTTTTTATCCTCTCTATGCTTTATAAATTACTTTATTTTTTATTTCTTCCTCAATTAAACTTAAAAATTCTTCTTTAGAAACAGTAATCGTTTCATTACTTCCATAACGACGATAACTGATTAATCCTTGATCACGTTCTTTATCACCAAGAACTAAAGCAAATGGAATTTTATTCATTACTGACTCACGCATACGATAACCTAACTTTTCGTTACGATCATCTAATTTTACACGTAAATCGTGATTATGTAATAATTCGTAAATTTCTTTAGCATATTCTTGATGATACTCTAAATTAACTGGAATAATATTTACTTGTGTTGGCGCCAACCATGCTGGGAAGGCTCCTTTATATTCTTCGATTAAATATGCCATAAAACGATCAAAAGTTCCAAGAATAGCACGGTGAATTACCACTGGACGAACTTTTGCACCATGTTCATCTACATAAGTTAAATCAAAACGTTCTGGTAACATAAAGTCTAATTGACAAGTGGATAACGTAATATCATGACCAATAGCTGTTTTAATTTGAACGTCTAATTTAGGACCATAAAAGGCAGCTTCTCCTTTTGCTTCATAGAAATCATAACCTAATTCTGTTAAAACACGACGCATTTCACTTTCGGCCATATCCCATATCTCATTATTACCAGCATATTTTTCTAAGTTTTCTTCATCACGTAAAGATAAACGGAATTTATAATCGGTAATATTAAAATCTTTATATACATCTAAAATTAAGTTAACTACATTTGATATTTCTTCTTTAATTTGATCAGGACGTACAAATAAATGAGCATCATTTTGACACATTTGTCGTACACGCTCTAATCCACAAACAGCACCACTAGCTTCATAACGAAAATCAGGAGCTAGTTCACCAATACGAATTGGTAAATCTCGATAAGAATGTAAACTATTCTTAAAAATAAGCATGTGATGAGGACAATTCATTGGTCGTAAAACTAATTCTTCATTATCCATTTTCATAACTGGAAACATATCTTCTTTATAATGATCCCAATGTCCACTTACTTTATAAAGATCAGTTGAAGCAAGCGATGGTGTATAAACATGATGATAACCTAATTTAATTTCTTTTTGACGAATATAATTTTCTAATTCCATACGTACAGTTGCCCCATTAGGTAACCACATTTGTAATCCGGCTCCTACTAATTCATGAGACATAAATAAATCCAATTCCTTACCAAGCTTACGATGATCGCGTGCTTTTGCATCTTCTAAATCTTGTAAATGTTTTTCTAAATCTTCTGGAGTTTCAAAACATACTCCATAAATACGTTGTAATACTTTATTATTAGAATCACCTTTATAATAAGCTCCACTATGTTTTAACAATTTAAAGTTTTTAAGTAACTTGGTACTTTCTACATGTGGTCCACGACATAAATCTATAAAGTCATCTTGTTTATAAGCACTAATAACTTCATCTTCACCCATATTTTCAATTAAATCAATTTTATATGAATCATCATGAAACATATCTAAAGCTTCTTGTTTACTTAATTCGATACGAGTAATACGCTTATTTGATTTTACAATCTTTTTCATTTCCTTACTGATTTTTTCTAAATCATCATCTGTAATCACTTGCTCTCCTAAATCAATATCATAATAAAATCCTTCTTCAATTACAGGACCTACCCAAAATTTGGCATTTGGATATAAATGTTTTACCGCATGAGCAAGTAAATGAGCACAACTATGATTTAAAATACTTAAATTTTCATGTTCTTTAATATTAATCATTATAATCTTCCTTTCTTATTAATGTATACTTTTTCTCACTATCACTTGTTAAAAACCTTGCATCTTCACCTAACATATTAAAATACAAATGATTTAATTCATCTATTCTAAATGGATTAACATAGGCTTGTTTATGTTTTTCTTTATCTGTTACAATAACAACTAAACCATTTCTAATATCACTAATAGATATTTCATCATAACAAATCGGTATCACTTTATTTATAATGTTGTGAATAATATCTTGATTATTAATAATATATAATCGACTTTCAAAACCTTTTAAATTATTTTGAATTAAACTAATATAAGATTGAATAGCAAATAAATCATTCTCTAGGAGGCTCAACTTAACATTTAAAGTATTCTTTTCTAAAAGCAAACAATTCAATTCATCATTTAAAAGTCTAAGATGATCTAAAAGGTTCTCGCCTTCAGTATTGTTTTTTATTACTTTATTCTTTTTTAAACAAAAATTAACATTTTTAATTTCTTTCTTCAAAAGATTAAGCTTCACTTTTGAATGTTCAAGCTCTAATTTTAAATTTCTATATTGTTCATAAATACTCGCTTGTTTTTGAAGGTTTTCTTTTAAAACAATGTGATAATTATTTGTGATGGTCGTAATCATATGAATATAATCACCATTTTTATTTTTTTCTTCCAAATCTTTTGAAAGTATTTTTAAATCATTACACCATTTTAGAAAATGAGCATGTGTTTTATATTTAATATTAATATTTTCTAAAAAAGCTTCAAAATTATTCATCTTATCATTTACGTCAGCTAAATCAAAGCTTTTATAATGTTCTTCTAAATTTAGCAACAAGTAATTTCTTAAAAAATAATCCATTTTGATATTCTTTTTTTGTATTTCTTCTAACTTTTTCCTTCTTTTACTCATATAAAAACTCCCCATATATCTATGAGGAGCGTTATTACGCGGTACCATCCTGGTTTGTAACTTAATTTTGGGTAACGGATCTTCCGGATATCTTTTTCAAGTTCTGTTCATAGGTAGTAACTTTATACATAACTATAGGTTTCTCACTATCACCTATTCACTTCAAGATAGAGGTATAAAATCATGTCCTAATCTTCACATTTCATATTAATATTGTATCATTTTCATCACTTTTGTCAATGCTTTTACTTGTTCTTCGTCTGGTTTTTTTCTTTTTGCTTCTAAAGAACGAATTTTTAATTTACTATATTCTGTTGTAAAACGATTATTTTTGATTTCTCGTTCATTTAATTTTTGAATCAATTCTTCTAAATCTTTATAATAACATTGAATATCGTAATCAACCAACTCTTGTAATAATATACGTTGATTTAATAAACTAGCATATTCACGTGTTGGATTGGTAAAAGGAATATGTTTCTTTTCTTGTAAAGTGTACACTTTACAAGAGTAATTTTGTTCAGAAATAACTCTTATGACATTAGATACATATCCGTTATCTTCTAAGTTCATAGCTTGTTGTAATTGACGTAAACACTCTAATCTATACTCCTTAGAATTTTCTTTATAAATAAGTGGAATATTGTTTTGTTTAGCTAATATTTGAATTGCTTTTTGACAAAAGTACGAATAAACTTCTACCACATTGATCATGGAATGAATCTTTATGTTTCCTAATTTGGTATTTAATACTTGAGCACATTCTACCATCTCACGTAATTCTGGTATGATATCTAATTGTTTTGAAAAGGCATAAAAATAATTTTTAGAAATTTTAACATTTGAGCGATAACATTTAATTTGTTGAATTTCATTTTGTAAATTTAGTCTAACTTCTACTGTAAACGCTCTTTTTACTTGTCCTTCATTAAAAGAACAATTTTGTTTTATAAAATCAAAAGGTAGTAAACGTTTTATATATTGGTATGCATAAACACTAGAACTCATACTCTCTAAGTATTTATTTATAGGATTTTTAGGACCAATATAATCAGCTATTAGTGGAAAGTAATAATAAATAATTGTCTGATGATTATTTTTTTCAATACAAACGGCATCTTCATAGATTGTTGTAAATTTACGATCTAACGTATACACTTTTTTGTTTGTATGATCTTGTATCGATACATCTTGACGTGGTTCTAAATTCATACATAAAGCTTCATATACAGCATCATTATCCGATGAAATTCCATATTTTTTAACCGTGTTATCTAATTGAATTGATGTATTTTGTTCTACTTGTATATCACTTAATATATTCATCATATCATAAATATGGGTCAGGCGATACTTCTTTTCTCCGTAAGGTAAATCCGATGAACCAATTTTTAAGGTTAATTGATTTAGCTCATCAACAATTGAAAAACAAAGCTCTTGACTAATACGGTTAGAACTATGATGCATCAATAATTCAATCATCGACTGATAATAATGAATTTTTTGTATATTATGACTACTCTTTACGAATTGAACGTATTGATCAATCACACCATCAAGCAAGCAAAAACCTTGACTATTAACAATGTTTATTAAATCTTTATCTTCTAGAAATAATTCTTCATAAAGTTGATAGTCTTCTACATTTTTAATCATAGCACTTAAGAATTGAAATAATTGATCTTGTTCATCTTTCATATCTTGTTTACGATATGTTGTATGATAAAATTTGTGTTTTACTTGTTTTAAAGCAAGTAAGATTCGTTCTAATTGTTCTTTATTATGAAGATATAATTTATTTTCACTATAAATCGTTGACAATAAACGATGACCAATCATAATAAGATCATTTAACTCATCTACATAATAAGCGTGCTGATCAATCATTTTATTAATACCACGATAATTTAAATAATGTAAAGCTTTTTCAATATAATGCTTATTTATAGGACTAGAGTTAATATTGAAATTTTCTAAGCCATCACGTACAATAACGAATAGCATAGCAATTAATTCTTCGTTGGACTCTATCTCCATCTTTCGTTTTAATTCTTCCCATGAATAATTAGTTTTTAATTTTAATAGTTTTAACAGTTCTTGATTCATAATTTCCTCCTAGTGACGCAAGTTTTTACTCATTAATGTAATATCAATTGTGAGTTGATTAATTCTTTCAATCACCCGACCAGCTTTTACATGTTCTACTCCATCTTTACTAATACTAAAATGTTGTTCCAATTCCTTTTTGGTTAAGTTTGAAGTAAAAAATGTCGGCAAGTGTTCCTGCATACGATATTGAACAATAGGACAAAAGATTTCATCCCGACTCCATGCAGTTGTACTTTCGGCACCAATATCATCAATTAATAATAATGGTGTCTTTTTTAGGTTTTCTATTTTTTCATTAAAAGTTCCATTATTAAACGACTCTTTTAATTCATTTAGCATCTCTGGCCAAAAGACAATCGCACTTTTGACACCTTTTTTAGCTAACTCATGGAAAGCAGCACTAATAAGGTATGTCTTTCCACTACCGAAACTTCCATGTAAATAAAGTCCTTTTTGATGAGGATCCTTATAATATGTTTTTACAAAATTAGTTACATATTTTATAGCTTCAAAACGTCGTTCATCATCCATATAAATATTCTTTAATGATGCATTTTTTAAATCTTCAGGTACATGTAACAAATACATGTTCTTTAAATAAGATGTTTCACGGTCTCTTTTTTGTTTATACTTACATGCTTGGTAACAAAAACTAATTTGTCCTTGATCTACTCTAGGAAGATAAGCATAACCTGTCATTTTATTTTTACAATGCAGAAGCCCTTTACAATGTTGACAATGATTATATTCAACACTCGCTTCTTCTAAATTCGAAGTATATTTCATTAAAAGATCTGCAGGTAAATGTAACTCTTTTACTAGTACTTGAAATTCTGGTTTTTCTAATGCTTCGTAATATGACTTTTGTAGTTCTCTTTTCATCTCTTCTGTAAAATTAAACTTTAATGTTTCTTCTTTTTTCATAATTCACCTACTTAAATTCACCAAGTAATTCTTGCATCTCAGCAAGTTTTTCTTTAGTTGGTTTTTTTACATCAAATGATTGATCAAACCATTCTGGTTTTTCTTCAATCGTTTTGGTTTTTGTTCTACCTTTTTTCTTTTTGGTATATTCTTTACCGGCTAGAGCCATAGCTGCTTCTACTGTTTCAATTCCATCTCTTTTCCATTGAGAAGCAATAGTTTCAATAAAAGCACGATTTAACTTATTATGATTAATACGTAAGACAAAATCTAATAAGACATTAACTACACCAGGTTTTAAATTTAAATCAATCATTAAATATTCAACAATTTTTAAATCACTACGACTAGGTGCACTACCATTATTTTTAGAACGTAATAATTGATATGGTGAAATCGTTTCAAATGTATAAATCATTTTAGCTTTATTACTTTGATCTCCTTCTGGTTTTCGTAAATATTCTGGTTGATTACGATAAATAATACTTGGTAATTTTCCATTATGTTCAAATGTATAGTAATGAAGAGCATTTTTCTTTAATTTATCTTTATCTATTGTTCTTTTAATAGTTAATGAATTACGAATTAACTCTGTACATACACTATCATCTAATTGATAAATGAATGCTAACTTATCAATTAATTCTTTAGTATCCTTGGTTAAACTTCGCGGATTTAACAATTCTTCTGGTATCATTGCTAAGATACCGTTTAAATCAATAGTAGAAGTTAAAGTGTTTCGTCTTTTCTTTTTTTCTCTAATTTCTTTAATAACATGTTCTAAAGAACCAACACTCACCGACTCAAATACTTCATTAAATGATTTTGTAATATCATCATAATCTCGAGTGTTAATTCTAGGTAGTTTAAAATACTCTACAATTTTATCAAATTCTACTTTTCCTACATTATTATATAAACTCGTAGCTAAAATAGGATTATTTAAAAATTCCGATGCCGATAAAGGAGAATATAACTCATACATATATTGATTCACATGATTTTCTTTGACTAATGTACGCAGTAAACCAATCGCTTCTAATTTCTCTCTGGCAACTAGAATCTCTTCTAGTTTTATGCGCATATTGGTCATTAGATGATGATGTGTCCATTCACAAGATAATACTTCTGATTTATCTAAATAAGCCCACAAAGTAAAATATAAACTAATCGCAGTACTACCAATAAGAGGTTGATATAACATAATGAGTAATGTTCGATCATTTTCTGAAAAAACCGTACGATTGCGTACAATATAAGTATCTGCTGGTAAAATATGGTGTTTACTCATGAATATACCCCCTAATAACTATTATTAGTGTACCACATTTTTTTTCTCTTGAAAATAAAAGTCTTCATACTAAAACAAATTTCCAGTTTGACGATAAAAAGTGTTTGTACGAAAATATCATTATTATACAAAATGGATTAGAACAATATCTACTCATAAATAAATTTAATCCAAATGATTATCATTATATAGAAAGAAAAAATAATTGTTCATCCTCTTATAGGAGATAATCATGTTATGTCTTAAAAAAAGGTATTGAAAAATTCCTTTGGAAGCTTTCCTTAACAAAAAAAAACAAAAGAATTGATAACTCAATTCTTTTTCAGACTGTTGACAAAGTGAAATTTTGTTAATAGTCTTTTAATTTTATAAAATTTATAGTATAATTAATATGT
>CALVJM010000019.1 GCA_944332155.1 uncultured Bacilli bacterium | reverse complement strand
ACATATATAAAAGACAAATAAATATAATAAAATTAAGAAGAAATATGTAATAACGATATGATATAAACAAAGTAAATAAAAAAAAAACAAGCAATGTTTCACGTGAAACATACATATAAAAGATAAATAAATATAATAAAAATAAAAAGATATATGTAGTAACGATATAACATAAACAAAGTAAATGATATAAAAATAAGTAATGTTTCACGTGAAACATATATAAAAGACAAATAAATATAATAAAATTAAGAAGAAATATGTAATAACGATATGATATAAACAAAGTAAATGAAAAAAAACAAGCAATGTTTCACGTGAAACATATATAAAAAATAAATAAATATAACAAAAAAGAAGAAGTATGCAATAACAGTATAATATAAGTAAAGTAAATGATAAAAAAGCAAACAATGTTTCACGTGAAACATTGTTTGCTTTTTTAAATGATTATTTACTTGCTAAAAAAGGAAAAATTCGCTATATTATATATGACGCAACAATAACGGTTGAATCAGGTCAGAGTTGGAAGACAGCAGCCTTAAGGCCCTCTTATTGTGTGCGTCTTTTGTTTTATTGAAGTAAGGTGATTTTTTTGGATGAGTATTATATGAAAATTGCATTAGAAGAAGCAAAAAAATCTTATTTAGAAGATGATGTTCCAGTAGGTGCAGTTATTGTATGCAACGGGGAAATATTAGCTAAAACACACAACCTAAAACATAAAACACAAATAGCTACACAACACGCTGAAATACTTGCTATTAATATTGCTTGTCAAAAACTAGATAATTGGCATTTAGATGATTGCGTGTTATATGTAACTATGGAACCATGTTTGATGTGTGCTGGAGCTATTCTACAATCAAGAATAAAACGAGTTGTATTCGGAACTAAGAATCCTAAATTTGGTTATGTTGAAAGTATAGATTGCCTTTTAAATCGCCCTGAAAATAATCATGTTGTAGAAATATCATCTGGGATTTGTGAAAAAGAAGCTAGAGAATTATTAAAAGATTTTTTTCAAAAGAAAAGGAGTTAATTAATAAATTGAATTCCTTTTTTTCTTATCTTAAAAATGTTATAATAACTTTTAGAGGTGATAAGGATGTATCAAGCTTTATATAGAAAATATAGGCCTCAAACTTTGGATGAAGTTGCAGGACAAAAAGTAATTACTAAGACGATTACCAATGAAATTATACATCATAAATTATCTCATGCTTATTTGTTTGCAGGACCACGAGGAACTGGAAAAACAAGTATTGCTAAAATAATCGCTAAAATTATAAATTGTGAACACCCGGATGGAATCACACCTTGTGATAAATGTGTAAATTGTACACAATTTAATCAAAAACAATCTACTGATATAATTGAGATTGATGCTGCTTCTAATAATGGAGTGGATGAAATTCGTGAATTAAAGTCTAAGGTTAGTTTAGTTCCAACAACTGGAAAATATAAAATTTATATAATTGACGAGGTTCATATGTTAACCGTTGGTGCTTTTAATGCCTTGTTAAAAACATTAGAGGAACCACCCGCACATATTATTTTTATTTTGGCAACAACAGATCCTCATAAAATACCAAATACTATATTGTCACGTTGTCAACGTTTTGATTTTGAAAAGATATCTGATGATGATCTTGTAGAGCGATTGAAATATATTGTAAAAGAGGAAAAAATTGATATTGAAGAAGATTCTCTTTATGAAATTGCTCGCTTATCGGATGGTGGTATGCGCGATTCTATTAGTATGTTGGATCAGGCGATTTCTTATGTAGATGAAGGTGTTAGCATTACACCAAAAGAAATTCATGAAATGAATGGAACCTTATCTCAAGAACAATTAACTGAATTTATGAAATCTTTAGTAGAGCGTAATTTAGAAAAAGTATTTATATTGATTGATCAATATAATCATACTGGAAAAAATATTATAAAATTAACCGAAGAGGTGATACTTTATTTAAGAAATTTAATGTTATTTTTAGAAGTACCTAATTATTT
Organism: uncultured Bacilli bacterium; assembly: GCA_944332155.1. Taxonomy (GTDB): domain Bacteria; phylum Bacillota_I; class Bacilli_A; order RF39; family UBA660; genus Pelethosoma. The sequence continues at coordinate 15,825 of CALVJM010000019.1, read as the reverse complement.
TAAACAAAATAATTATAAAGATGAAATATACAAAAATATTGCCCAGGAAATAAATATTAAAGATGTATTAGCGATAATTAATGAATTGAATTATTCACTAGTGGATATGAAGAATGCGAGTTCTCCTAAGATTATCTTAGAAATGACATTGATTAAAATATTATCTAAAAATATAAATAATGAGACAGTGACAAAGTCGGAAGAAAAATTGAATATAGATAATAAAAAGGAAAAAGCAAATTCCTATGTAGAAAATGTAATATCAACATCGAAAAAAACATCGATTTCTATAGAAGTAAAATCACCACCTGTGAAGAAAAACGAAAAGTTGGAAGAAAAAACATTAGATACAAATGTGATTAATATTGAAATGAAAGAAAAATTAAAAAAGGTAAAACGTATTCGTATAGATAATGCATTGTCTAATTTAGAAAAAAGAATCGTTTTATCCATTCGTCATAGTGAAAATGAAATTCGTTCTAAAATACTAGATCCAGAATTTAATCAAGTTGCATCTATGGTATTAGATGGGGAAATCAAAGCAGCGGGAAATGGATATTTGGTTTATGTCTACCCTGATGAAAATAGTTCTGATTTATTTAATGAAAATTTAATTTTAATCGAAAAACTATTTGAAAATGTATTCCACAAAACATATCATTTGATATCTACATACCAAGATGACTGGGATATTATAAAAAACGAATTTAATAATAAATTAAAAAAATATCAATATACAGAAGAAAATTATAAATTGGATAATATATTACAATCCGATACATCTGAAAAAAAAGACCAAATGAAAGAATTATTTGGTGATATTGTAGAGTATGAATAAATAGAAAGAGGAGATAAAAATGAATATACAAGCAATGATGAAACAAGCACAAAAATTACAGAAAGATATGATGAAACAAAAAGAAGAAATTGATAATATGACTTTTATTGGTAAATCTTCATTTGTAACTGTAGAGATGAATGGTACGAAAGAAATTTTAAAAGTGAAAATTGCTAGTGAAAATTTAGAAAAAGATGATATTGAAATGGTAGAGGATATGATTATGGTAGCAACTAATGATGCGATGAAACAAGTGGATAAAGTAACAGAAGAGAAACTTGGGAAATATACTCAAGGTATGCCTGGATTGTTCTAATTTTTATGAATTATCCCAAAACAATACAAAACTTAATTGAATGTTATAAAAAGCTACCAGGTATTGGTGGAAAAACAGCTGAACGTTTAGCACTTGCTTCTATGCAATTAGATGATGAATTAATTGCCCTTTTTTCGGAATCTTTAGTAGGAGTAAAAACGAAAATCAAACGTTGTAATACATGTTATAATTTAACTGAAGAAGAAAAGTGTATGATATGTTCTGATCAAGCAAGAAATCATGATATCGTATGTGTGGTAGAAGAGCCAAGAAATGTTATATCTTTTGAAAAAACAGGAACATATCATGGTACTTATCATGTATTAGATGGTTTAATTTCCCCATTAGATGGAGTAAATCCTGAGGATATTCATATCGATTCCTTACTTGATCGCATAAAAAAAGAAAATATTAAAGAAGTTATATTAGCACTTAAACCTAGTATTGAGGGTGAAACAACTTCATTATATATTTCTAAAAAATTAGAAAAAGAAAACGTTATTATCACTAAAATTGCTCATGGTATTCCATTAGGGGCAGATATGGAATATATTGATTCCCTTACATTAGGAATGGCTTTAGAAGATCGTAAACCTATTTCATAATTCTGTCCACCTTTTCATATGTTAAAATATGAGGTGGATATTAATGTTAAAAAAAATATTTTCTATTATAAAAAGAATAATTGTCAGTTCATTTGTTTTATATGGTTATAACTTAATTGTTGGACCTCTAAATATGGTCATTCCTATTAATATTATTACTGTTGGTCTATTAACTATTTTTGGTGTTCCAGCATTAGTAGGGTTAATTACAATTTTAGTATTGGTCTATTAGAAATGTGGTGAATTAAGTATGATGTTGGATGATTTTAAACAAGAACAACCTATTGCGTATAAAATATTGTTAAATTCTGTTAAAAAGAATCGTTGTTCCCATGCCTATTTATTTGAAACCAAGCATTATCCTAAAAAAAATGAATTGGCTTTAGCATTCGCTAAGTACCTTTTATGTCCACATCATCATACTAATTCCATAGAAGCAGATAGTTGTCATATTTGTAAACGAATTGATGACGGTAATTTTACTGAATTAAAAATTATAGAACCAGATGGAGCTTGGATAAAAAAAGAACAAATTGATGAGTTACAAAAAGATTTTAGTACCAAATCTGTTGAAAGTAAGCAAAAGGTTTATATAATTCATTCAGCAGAAAAAATGAATGCGAGTGCATCGAATTCTATACTAAAATTTCTAGAAGAACCAGAAGACAATATAATTGCAATATTATTGACTGATAACATTTATCAATTATTGAATACCATTATATCTAGATGCCAAATAATTTCTTTTCAAGATTTCCCAAATTCCAAAGAACATTCTACATTAGAAATAATCGCTAATATGATTAAAAATACCAATGAAGAAATTGAGGAATTTAAGAATGATGAAAAAAATATAGACAAGCTAGATGCAGTAGTTCGATTTGTCCAACAATATGAAACTGATCATAAAAAAATATTATTAAATATTAAAAGTATTTGGTTTAATACTTTTAATGACCGTGAGGGAATGTTAGAAGGATTAGATTTACTTATTTTATTATATAAGGATATTTTAAACATTTCATTATCCTTGCCAATGGATATTTTCCATGATTATGAAAATCATTTAGTATCACTTTCACACATGTTAACTCCAGTCGATATTTGCCATCGTTTAGATGTAATTATTGAATATAAGAATTATTTAAAAGTAAATGCGAATATTAATTTATTAATGGATAAATTGATTATTGAGTTGGAAAGGAGAAGATAATAATGAAAGAAGTAATTGGTGTAACGTTTGATGGAAAAAGTAAAATTTATTATTTTTCTCCCAATCAACGTAAAATAAAGAAAAATATCAATGTAATTGTAGAAACAGAACGTGGTTTACAGTTTGGACAAGTTGTATTAGAAAATTTTGAAATTCCCGAAGAAAGTTTAACAGTGCCATTAAAAAATATTGTTCGTATCGCCACACGTGATGATTTTAAAAAGCATCGACGTAATACCAAAGATGCTGAATATGCTTTAAAAAAATGCCGAATGTTTGTAGAAGAAATGGATATGAAGATGAAAGTGTTAGATGCTAGTTTTACTTTTGATCGAAGTCAATTAGCAATCCGCTTTTTATCAGATACCCGTATAGATTTTCGTGAACTAGTTAAACGATTAGCTGCTATATATCGTACGCGTATTGAATTACGTCAGGTTGGTGTTCGTGATAAAGCCAAAGAAATAGGTGGAATAGGTAGTTGTGGACATGAATTATGTTGTACTAGATTTTTAAAAGAATTTGATTCTGTTACTATTAACATGGCAAAAGATCAAGGAATTGCCTTAAATCCAACTAAAATTAATGGTTTGTGTGGAAGATTACTATGTTGTTTAAAATATGAGGATGAATGTTATAAAGAATGTAGAAAAAAACTTCCTAAAGTTGGTGAACAATATCAAACCAAACAAGGATTGGGAAAAGTTGTCTCTGTAGATGTTTTAAGTCATTTAGTTTCTGTTGATATTCCTAAAGTTGGACTAGTGCAGGAAAAGGTTGATATTGATGGAAGTTGTTCATGATTTATTAAATTATAAAAATCTAAAAATATTACAAAATACCAATATGTTTAGTTTTTCTTTAGATTCCGTATTGTTGCCTAATTTTGTAACACTTAACAAAAATGTAAAAAGAATATTAGATATTGGTTGTGGAAATGCCCCTGTTTCAATGATACTTAGTACTAAGACTGATGCTCATATTACAGGGATTGAAATTCAAGAAGAAGTCTATCATATGGCTAAAAAATCAGTAGAAATGAATCATCTAAACGAACAAATTAATATCATTCACGGAGATGTGAAGGAATGGTATCGGGAAATGGAAAGTGATCAGTTTGATACTATAGTTTGTAATCCGCCTTTTTTTAAAGTAAATAATCATTCTAGAAGGAATGAAAGCGAGTATAAACAAATTGCTCGACATGAGCTCACTTTAAATGTAAATGATGTCATTCAAATTGCTCGTAAATTATTAAAGAATAATGGAAATTTAGCTATTGTTCATCGTACAGAACGCTTGATTGATATTATTACCGAAATGCGAAAACAAAATATTGAACCGAAACGAATTCGTTTTGTATATCCTAAAGTAGGAGAGGAATCTAATATTTTATTAATAGAAGGTAGAAAAAATGGAAAACATGGAATTAAAATTTTATCACCACTTTATAGTCATACCAATGACGATGAATATACTGAAGAAGTTAAAAGAATGTTTTATTAATATTCTTTTTTTGATGTTATATTAAAAGATAGTTTGATTATAAAAAAAATGAAATAATTTAGTATTTAATATTAATAAAATTAAAATTTCTAAAACTATCTAATTCGTGTTATAATAAGAACCGATGGGAGGAATTTTTAATGAAGTGAAGATATTCTGATTTATACAAAAGCAAATCGGGTGATATTTCTTCACAAATCAAAAATTTAAAAGTATGTGATATCACATTACAAATGTTTCTTTTAAATTTAGAATTGAGAGAAAATCAAAAGATTAAAAATCGTAATGAGCTGTATAATAATGAACCTCCCAAAAAACTAATTTTTAAATAGGAGTGATTCTTATGTCACAAAAAAGTTATAATCAAACACCTACGTTATATTTAATTCCAACACCGATTGGAAATTTGGATGATATGACGTATCGTGCAGTAAAAATATTAAATGAAGTCGATGTTATTTTTTCTGAAGATACACGAGTAACGAAAGAATTGCTTCATCACTTTAATATTAAAAAAAAGTGTATTGCAAGTCATGATCACAATGAAGCTACAAATAAAGATAAACTTTTATCTTACTTAGATGCGGGAAATAATGTAGGATTAGTAAGTGACCGTGGAACACCTGTAATTAGTGATCCAGGGGAAGTTTTAGCTCGTACTGCTATATCTGCAGGATATAATGTAGTGGGATTACCAGGGGCAACAGCTTTGATTCCTGCTTTGATTACTTCTGGAATCGAAACCAATCATTTCATGTTTTATGGATTTTTAGATCATAAAGAAGGAAAACGAAAAAAAGAATTAGATGAATTAAAAGATTTTCGTTATACTATGATTTTTTATGAAGCCCCACATCGTATTGAAAAGACTTTAAAAAATATGTTAGATATTTTTGGTAATCGAAAGGTTAGTTTAAGTCGGGAAATTAGTAAGAAGTATGAAGAAATTTATCGTGGAACTCTCACTGATATATTAAAAGAAATACCAGGAGCTAAAGGGGAAATGGTTTTAGTAGTAGAAGGCAATAAGAACGAACAAACTTTTGAACATCTAACTATAACTGAACATGTAAATTTATATATTAAAGAAGGTAAAACTTCGAAAGAGGCAATTAAGTTAGTCGCCCAAGATCGTCATTTACCAAAGTCAGAAGTATATAATACTTATCATATAGAAAGATCGTGATAATATGAAATTAATTGTAGGATTGGGAAATCCTGGCAAAGAGTATGAAAAAACAAGACATAATATGGGATTCATGGCTATTGATACATTTGCGAGAATGCATCATGTAGAAATAAACAAGTCTAAGTTTGGTGGACTTTATGGTGAATTTAGATATAAAAATGAAAAAGTAATTTTACTTAAACCACAAAAATATATTAATTTATCTGGTGAAGTAATTCGTGATTATTTAAAATATTTTAAAATTTCTATTGATGATTTATTAGTAATAAGTGATGATTTAGATTTGGAGTTAGGACGTATTCGCTTACGATATCAAGGTGGTAGTGGTGGACATAATGGTCTTAAAAACATTGAATTACACTTAAAAACAAAAAAATATAAACGAATTCGTATTGGAATATCAAATAATAAAGCGATGGATACAAAAGATTATGTATTAGGTCATCTAAATAAAGATGTTATGAATCAATTACAAGAAGTATTTGAAACAGTATCTCATATTTTAGATGATTATTTTGAAATGGATTTTAATAATGTAATGAATAAATACAATAAGTAGTGGTACTTTTAAAAGTACTACCTTTTTCTGCTGTACTAGAAACGAGGTGATAATATGTTTAATAATTTATTTAAAGAATTTGATTGTGAAGAAATATTAGGATTAACTGATGAAACAAAAGCACTCTATATATTTAACTATTTCACACAAAAAAAAGAATCTATGGTAGTATTAACAGCTTCTTTATATGAAGCTAATAAACTATATCAATCATTATCTAATTATACCGAAGATGTTTATTTTTTTCCAATGGATGATTTTTTAACAAGTGAAGCTTTAGCGATTAGTCCAGACTTAAAAATTCATCGTTTAGAAACGTTAAACGAAATCGTACGAAAAAAGAATTCATCTATTGTTGTTACTAATTTAATGGGTTATCTTCGATATTTACCTACTAAAGAGAATTATATAAACCATCAGTTAACGTTAAAATGTGATATGGATATTAATATGCAAGAGTTAATAACTACTCTTTATGAAATGGGTTATACAAGAGAAACCATAGTAAATAAAACAGGTGAAATGTCGGTACGTGGTTTTGTGATTGATTTATTTCCCTTAGATTTAGATCATCCGATTCGTATTGAATTTTGGGGTGACACTATCGATTCTATACGCGAATTTAATATAGATACTCAATTAACTGAAAAAGAATTATCAGAAATATCTATTGTTCCTTGTAGTGAAATGTTAGTATCTACAGAAGAAGAAATCAAACAAAAAGATTTGCCTAGCTATATTGATGTAGTTAATATTAATCAATATTTAAATCATCCTACCGTTGTTTATTCTAGTTATCATGATTTGGAAAATAGTTATCTTTTATTAAAGAATGAAATGAAAGAATATAGCGAAAATCAAGGATTTGATAGTAAAACTAAATATATGTTTGATTTAGAAGAAATACCAACATCTTCAGTTATTTATTTAAATAATTTCGATAATAGAATTCCTTCTGTAATTTCCACTAAAACATATCACACTGCTGAAGTACCAGTTTTAAAAGGAACGATAGAAGATATAAAAAAACAATTAAAGCATTATTTAAAACAATATCGTATTGTTTTGTTATGTGTGGAAAACCGTTATAACTTAAATAAATTAGAAGATGAATTAAAAGAATTAAATCCGGTGATTACAAACGAAAATGAATTATATGATTATAAATTAAATATTATATTAAAAAATATTCGTGAAGGATTTGTCTTTGAAGATATTATTGTTTTAAGTGAACGTGAAATTTTTGGTAAAAAAGAGTATCAAAAACCATTAAAGACAAATTTTAAGTTTGGAACTAAAATTCGTGATATTAATAAATTAAATATTGGTGATTATGTAGTTCATAGTGTACATGGAATTGGTCGATATTGTGGAATTAAAACTTTAACTAAGAATGGTTTAAAAAAAGATTATTTACAAATTGAATATCGTGGTAATGATAAATTATATATACCTGTAGAAAAGATTGAATTTATTAATAAGTATTCTAATGGTGATGGTGGAATTCCTAAATTAAATAAGTTAGGTAGTACAGAATGGAAAAAAACAAAACTACGTGTTAAAAAGAAAATTGAAAATATTGCCGGTGATTTATTAAAATTATATGCGGAACGTGAAAAAACAAAAGGTTTTGCTTTTTCAAAGGATACGGAAGAACAAGCTATTTTCGAAGCTCAATTTCCTTATGAAGAAACAAAAGATCAATTAAAAGTCATTCAGGAAATAAAAGAGGATATGGAAAAACCAATTCCGATGGATCGTTTATTATGTGGTGATGTTGGATTTGGTAAAACCGAAGTGGCTTTTCGTGCAATGTTTAAAGCTATTATGGATGGAAAGCAAGTTGCAATGTTGTGTCCTACGACCATATTATCTAGTCAACATTATGAGAATGCTTTAGAACGTTTTAAAGAATTTCCTATTAATATTGCTTTATTAAATCGTTTTGTTAGTACTAAAGATACAAAATTGATTTTAAAGCGTTTAAAAGAAGGAAAAATTGATATTTTAATAGGAACTCATCGTATATTAAGTAATGATATTGAGTATAAAGATTTAGGATTACTTGTTGTTGATGAAGAACAACGATTTGGTGTTAAGCATAAAGAAAAAATCAAAAAATATAAAACAAACATTGATGTATTAACATTATCGGCAACACCTATTCCTCGTACCTTACAAATGTCAATGTCAGGAATTCGTAATTTATCACTAATCGAGACAGCTCCTGTTAATCGTTATCCTGTCCAAACTTATGTCTTAGCGGAAAATAAAGCGATGATAAAAGATGCGATTTATAAAGAATTATCTCGTAATGGCCAAGTCTTTATTCTTTATAATCGAGTAGCTGATATAGAAAGAAAAGCAAGAGAAATTTCTCGTTTAGTGCCTGATGCTCGTATCATTACAGCGCATGGTCAAATGCACCAAAAAGAACTAGAAGATGTAATGGTTAAGTTTATTAATCATGAGTATGATGTAATGTTATGTACTACCATTATTGAAACGGGAATTGATATTCCACGTGTAAATACTTTAATTGTTATTGATGCTGATCGTTTTGGTCTTGCACAATTATATCAACTTCGTGGTCGAGTAGGTCGCAGCGATAAAATTGCTTACTGTTATCTCATGTATGAACCAGTAAAACAACTTACAGATATAGCGACCAAACGATTGAAAGTCATAAAAGAGTTTACTGAATTAGGTAGTGGGTTTGCCATTGCAATGCGTGATTTATCTATTCGTGGGGCTGGTGATATTTTAGGTAGTGAACAAGCTGGTTTCGTAGATAGTGTAGGAATTGAATTATTCTTAAAAATGTTGAATGAAAAAGTGGATGAGTTAAAGGGAAATACGAAAGAACTAGAACTAAATACAACAACACAACCATTGATTGAAGTAGAGACAACGATTGATGATCACTATGTTCAAGAAGAAGAATTAAAGATTGAAATTCATCAAAAAATTAACGAGATTAATTCTTATGCAGCTCTATTAAAAGTGAAGAAAGAATTGGAAGATCGCTTTGGACATATTAGTGAATCATTGCTTATCTATATGCATGAAGAATGGTTTGAAAAACAAGCTGATGAATTAGGAATTAAAAAAGTAAAACAATTACGTAATTTTATTGAAGTGACATTGCCAGAATCTTTAACCAATAGAATTAACGGAGATACATTATTTATTAAAGTCAATGAATTAAGTCGTATGTTCCGTTTTAAAATGATTCGTAATGAACTTATTATTGTATTAGATACAGTGAAGTTAGAAAGTCATTTCATTTATTATCTTATTGATTTAATGAAAGCCATTAAAGAGTCACTAAAAACAGATCATGATTAGATCTGTTTTTCTTTTATACAATAAATGATTTTTGGCGTTTCTTTTCTAGCAAAATTTTCATTTGAAATTAATTTTAAAAGATATTCATGTTCGTAATTTTCTATTAAAAATTTTATAATATAGGCATAATTTTCATAATTCACTACTTCGTTATTTAAAAAAGCTTCGACTGGAATGTGATTATTAAAGCTTGGATTTGGATATTGTTCACTTAAATAGGAAGCAATTCCTTCCGTTAAATATATAAATGATCGAGGTTCAGTGCCGTGATATCGATTATATTGTAAATGTAGATCATGAATGATCTCGTGTATTACAAGCTTTAAATAATCTTCTTTGGTTTGATTTTGATGGCCATCGGTTAAAAGATAGTTTTCATAATCTAAAAGATGAATTTCATTTTTTCCTTGAAAACCGCAAATCCAATTCTTATAATCTTTATTTGTCTTTTTTTGGTAGTTATTCTTAAATTTTGATAGGTCATCATAAATAAATATTTCTAAAGTGTGATCTAAACATGATATATGAAAAAAAGCTAATAATTTTGGTAATTTTCTATTGATATAAGATAAAATATTATTTTTTTCTTTGGAATAGTTTATATGTATTTGTTGTTCCATTACGCCACCTCTATTTTAGTATAACAAAAAAATAGGTTCGTGAAAACCTATTTATCTAATACTTTCATGATTGCTGGAACGATTTGTTTCTTACGGGAAATACATCCTGAAATGAAAGTGCCTTGTTCTAACTCCTCTAATTGGAAAGATTTACGCCAGATATCTTTGCTTGTATGGTTAAAGTAAATATAAGAACCTTGCGTAATGATATCTGTAATAAATAGTCCAATTACATCATACCCTTTATTTTGGGCTTCTGAATCTAATAGAGAAATATATTCATCTTCTACTTGTTTAATTTGATCAATATCTAAAGTAAGTACTTGTCCAATACCAACAACGTAATCGTTAATATGGAAGTTTTTAAAATCACTAAATAGTACTTGTTCTTTTGTCATACCCTCTAAACTAGAAGCTGCTTTAAACATTTTCATACCATATTCTTCATAATCGACTTCTGCAATTTTTGAAAGATAGTTGATTGCTTCTTCATCTACTTTGGTAGAAGTAGGTGATTTTAATATTAAAGTGTCTGATAATATTCCAGATAACATTAATCCTGCAATATGCTTAGGAATTTCAATTTGATGTTCTTTAAACATTAAATATAAGATTGTATTTGTACTTCCTAAAGGCATGTTACGGAAATTAATTGGTGCATTAGTACCAATAGATCCGATTTTATGGTGATCAATTATTTCAACAATCTCAGCTTGATTTAGACCATCCACACTTTGTTCGTATTCGTTATGGTCTACTAAGATACATTGTTTTTTCTCAACATCATCCATATCTCCTAAACGTAGTACCCCCAAGCATTTACCTTTATTATTAATAATAGGATAATTGCTATATTTAACATCACTAGCGGTTAATTTTACGAAATCTAATGTATCATCTTCATTGAAAGTAATTACATCTCTATCATTTAATATAGTACTGATATAGTTACTTAATCCAATATGTTTTGATGCAAGAAATGTGTCTGCTTCCGTACGAATTATATTTACGTGATTTTTTCTTGCTTTTTCTAGTAATTCTTCACTTATAGGTTCATTACCAGTTAGAATAATACATAAAGCTTGACTAGTAATCGCATAATCTAATACATCGTAACGATTTCCTGAAAGTAAAATCGTGTCGTGATTAATTTCTACATCATTTAAAATTGTTGCTTTACTATAAGAAGCAATTTTAATATCTCCACTAATTTCTTCATTAAAACGTAAAATTTCTTCACCACTTAATACAGCTAAAATATTATCATATGAAGTTTGCAAAATATTAATATTGCCACTAATTTGATCTCTTGCAATATCTTTCATTGATACAATTCCTAATAATTTCTTAGTATCATTTTCAATGACCGGTAGTGTTGTGATCAAATTATTCATCATATAATTAAAGGTATCTAAAATTGAAAAATGGCGATTGATAAAATGATTTTTTAAGTAATGTACATCTTTTACTTGAGTACGAACACTATCTAAACGTTTTGGTTCTTTGACATTAAAATAATTTAAAGCAAATAAAGTTTCTTTGTTTAGAGAACCTAGTGTACGTGGTTCTGTTTTTTCACCTAATTGATTCTTTAAGTATGAAAAAGCAATCGCACTTGTAATACTGTCAGTATCTGGTTTTTGATGACCAAATATAAATGTTTTTTTCATAATATAAACCTCCTCTAACGGTTCTTAATATTCTACCACAAATTTTACCAAAATTAAAATAACTTGTAAATATATCATAATTTATGTATACTATTAATAGTTTTAAGGAGTGGTTCTTATGAAAATAGTAATCAATTATGATTTAATAAAAGAAATTCAAAATGCTAAAGAACCTTTTACTTTTGTAAAAGATATAAAAAATAGGCCTAAGTATTATATATGCATGGAAGTTTTGTTTACAAGTATTGATTTTCTATCGCCCAATTTTTCTTTACCTCAATCTGTACTTTCAAACCTTCTTGCATTGAATGTCGGTTTTGTTATAAGTAAAAAGATTGTATCTAAAATTTGTGGATATGATGTAGATCCATATAGCGGAAAAGCATATAATAATTTAAGTCGTTTAGTACCCCAATTATCTGATTTAAATGTTCATACAACCTATGATTTATTATTAGAATCTGAACAATATCACAAAACTCACAAAATCTTTTTAAATGAAAATAAACTTCCAGCTCTATTGGAAAAGAAATATATTTTAGTACCTACTTATGATTATTTAGGAGAAATTCAAAGTTCATTTATTCTTCAGGAACATGTAGTTGGTTCTAAAATATATGTTTTATCTGTAAGTTCACCAACAAAAGAATATCGTTTCGCATATTCAAATAGTTAAAAACAGAGGTGTTAATTTTGAAAAAGATATCTACGAAAGAATTATATTTAGTATATTTAAAAGGAATTTCTGCTCCAATTTTGGCTCGTAAAACGAATGGTGATTTATTGTATGGGAAATTTACTGATGTTTTTACAAAAAAACAATATAAAAGTCATAATAAGTCATACGATATTACTTTTTTTGCGGTAGTAGCTGCCTTTCCTATTATTACTAATTTGCCTTGTATTACGGAAGATATTGCTAATCAAATTATACAACAACAGAAATTTGTATTCTTTGATAAGAATGTAAAAACAAAGATTAATAATGATTCTGATTTTATATTTTTACTACCACTTTATAAAATTACTGGTAGAGTAATTGATGGTATGGATCGTTATTGGTTGCCATGTACTTCTGTAGCTTATTCTGATTATAATTTTTATGTTTTGGCAAAATATATAGATGAACATCGTATGGAGGATGTTTTTACGCAAACGATATATTATCATATATCTTCACATGTTAATGTTGGAGAGTGTGGTTATGATGTTAAAGGTGTCAGGGAGATAAATCTATCTCATACACAAGATTTAGAGAATGTTCTTATTGAAACAGCAAAAGAAAAGAACAAAAAATATTATATGGATGTTGAATATCCTCAAAGTAAAGTGAAAAAGTTAGTAAATTTTATAAAAAATAATAAGTGAGAAGAGAAATCTTCTTCTTTTTTTATAATTTTTTAAAAATTCAAAAACAAAGGTATAAATCATTTTAAACAGACAAAAATAGTTATAGAAAGTGAGGAATTTATGAAGGCCACAGGTGTAATACGAAGAATAGACGAATTAGGTCGTATTGTTATTCCTAAGGAAATAAGAAAAAATTTACGAATTAAAGAAGGTGAAAATTTAGAAATATATGTTGATAATGAAGAACGAATTATATTAAAAAAATATTCTTTAATGAAGAATATGGAAGAGTTTGTTGGAATGCTTGCTGAATCTCTTAATGCATTGATTCACAAGAATATTTTGATTACAGACGGAGATGTCATTTTGTCTGCCTCTGGTCCGTGCAAAAAAGAGTATGAAAAACAAGTGATTAGTAGTACGTTAGATCGGGCATTAAAGATGCGTGAAAATATTGTAGAAATCCATAAAAAAGATATATCGTTTATTGAAGATAAAAAAGAAGAATGTACTTATACCATTCAATCAATTATAGTTGGGGGAGATGCTTATGGCTTAGTAATTGCTTTTTCAAACGATGATCCTATTACTGAAACAGATGGGAAAATGATTACGATGGCAACGACTTTTTTGTCAAAATATTTAGAAGAATAATATTGAAAGAATAAATAAGATATGTTATAATACCAACATAGAAAAGACATAGAAGGAAAGAAAAATAATGGATTTTATAGAGACTTTGTGGTTGGTGGAAACAAAGATTGAAGTTATTTCGAATGGTTCCGGAGTCTTGTTATCGATAGGTAGATAACAACGTTACACGCGTTAAGTGTTTAAGGTAATACAATTGTATTATAAAATAAGGTGGTACCACGTAACACACGTCCTTAAGTGATGTGTGTTTTTTCATTTATAAAAGCGTATAATATTATAGTTATCTACACTATGAAAGGAGATAAAACATGGAAAAAGAAAAATTTTATATTTCAACTGCGATTACTTATACTTCAGGGAAACCACATATTGGAAATACTTATGAAATAGTTTTAGCCGATGCGATTGCGCGTTATAAACGATTTTTAGGGTATGATGTTTATTTTCAAACTGGAACAGATGAACATGGTGAGAAAATAGAACAAAAAGCCAAAGAAGCTGGTTTAGCTCCGCAAGAGTATGTGGATAATATGGCTTTAGAGGTACGACGTATCTGGGATGTTATGAATACTAGTTATGATCGTTTTATTCGTACAACTAATCCAACGCATAAAGAAATGGTTTCTAAGATTTTTAAGAAATTATATGAACAAGGAGATATTTACAAAGGAAAGTATGAAGGTTTATATTGTACACCTTGTGAGTCTTTCTTTACTGAAAGTCAATTAGTCGATGGGAAATGTCCTGATTGTGGGCGTGAAGTACATGAAGCTAGTGAGGAAGCCTATTTTTTCAAAATGTCTAAATATTCTAAATGGTTAGAAGAATATATTGAAAGCCATCCTGACTTCATTCAACCAGAAAGTCGAAAAAATGAAATCATGAATAACTTTATTAAACCAGGATTACAAGATCTTTGTGTAAGTCGTACTAGTTTTTCTTGGGGAGTGCCAGTTACTTTTGATGATAAGCACGTAGTCTATGTTTGGATTGATGCTTTAAGTAATTACATCACTTTTTTAGGATATGATATCGATGGAAATTCTAGTGAAGAATTTAAAAAATATTGGCCAGCCGATATTCATTTAATAGGTAAAGATATTCTTCGTTTTCATACCATTTATTGGCCTATTATGTTACATGCCTTAGGATTAGAAATGCCAAAGAAGATTTTTGGACATCCATGGATTTTATATGGTAATGATAAAATGAGTAAAAGTAAGGGAAATATCATGTATGCGGATGATTTGGTATCTGCCTTTGGAATAGACGCCATTAGATATTATCTTTTACATGAAATTCCATTTGCCTCTGATGGTACAATTACGTATGAATTAATTATTGAACGAATTAATTCTGATTTAGCAAATATTTTGGGAAATCTTGTTAATCGAACTATCAGTATGTCTAAAAAATATTTTGATGGAGTTGTTTTAGAACCAATTGCTCCTGAAGAAATTGACGAATCACTTATTCAATTAGTATTAGATGCTAAAGCGAAAGTTACCGAAAAAATGGAACAATTAAAAATTTCCGAAGCATTGGATGAAATATTTGAAATATTTAGACGCAGTAATAAATATATTGACGAAACGATGCCTTGGGTTTTGGCAAAAGATGAAACAAAAAAGGATAGACTTGCCACTGTTTTATATAATTTATTAGAAGCTATTCGTCAAGGTGCAGTATTATTACAAGCATTTTTACCAGATACTGCAAAAGAAATACTTCATCAGTTAAATACTGATAATCATTATTTGGAATCATTAAATGAATTTAATGGATTAGATTATGGAATTAAACTTAATGATCCTAAACCTTTATTTGAACGTATAGATAAAGAAAAGAAACTTGAAGAACTAAAAAAATAGAGAATTCCTCCAATGTTATTAACTTAAGAACAATAAGATTTTCAAAAAGGACAAGAACCATACAATTCTTGTCCTTTTAATATTTA
>CALVJM010000018.1 GCA_944332155.1 uncultured Bacilli bacterium | reverse complement strand
GAAAATAAAAAAATCAAGAAAAATAGATACGCAATCTAATTTCTTGTTTTTATTGACACTACTTTTTCAGCAGTCTCATTATGATGCCTTTCTTTTAGCTTTGAATAATTGTAAAAGAAGAATAACACTATCAATATATACAGGAATCACACATATATAATATAAGATATAAAATATCCAAGCAAAGTATTTTGGTTGTTTTTTTATCTTCATAAATAATGTTTTAGATTCCATATCTTTTTTTACATAAATCAAATTAAATATGATTCCAATTATCCATAAAACACCTAAGAATGTTCCCATCGGACTTGTTTCAATTTTCGTTCCTTTTAAAATCACTTCATTTTGAACAGGTGTTAGTACTTCTGTTTTAATTTTATTCTTCTCAATTGTTTTTCCTTGTTCATCTCTAATCACTTCATAAGTGATTTTATTAACTCCATCTTTTCCTTTTGTTTTTGTTTTTTCCGTTCCTTGTTCTAAAGTATCATCATCCTGATAAGTCGTCTTATAAGAAATCTTCTTTTCTTCTGTAATGGTCTCTTTAAAACGACAACTTCCATCGGCCTGATTGGCATTAGTGTTATAATTGATTGCCTCTGGATTCATACATCCCTTGATTGGTAAAATACAACTACCATCATCTTTCGTTGCTTGTGCATTATAATTGGTTGCCTTTTTATTCGTACAACCCCATATTTCTGTTACAGTTGGAGCTACCGTTTCTGTATTATTATTGCTATTATTATTATTATTTACCCTAGAATTAATACTAGAGCCACCATTATGACAATGATACTCACCATTTTGTAATCCCCAGTTGGCACAATTAGTACGGCAATAATGACACCCATTCGCATCGGTTCTTCCAGGATGCGCCTGAACTACCATGATTTGACAAAAACATAAAACAAAAATCATCACTCCTACTTCTTTTTTCATAAAACACACTCCTAACTACAAAAAAACTAGTAAAAACTCAAAGTCTTTACTAGCCCTTCGTACTTCCATTATAACACAAATTACTTATTTGTTAAGTTATAATAGTTAAATTCAGAGATTTGATCTGCCACTGTCGCTAGATCTTCTAATTCTTCCGGAGATTGTTCTAAAATATCCTCAATCATAAACAATAAACTTTTCATGTCACTAAAATCATGATAGTCAAGATTATATCTTTTTAATACCTCCACTTGATAATCAGATAAATATAAATCATTTTCTCTTAATTTGTGTTCATTTTTCTCAAAATCAAATTCTTCTACTAATTCATTTTCTTTTTCTTCCATATGAACCTACTTTCTATGTTTTTATTATATCGAAAATAAACTATGAACGCAATTTCATTTATATTTTTTTTCGAAATTAATATACTACTAATGAAAGGAGAACTTTATGAAAAAATACGTTGTTGATGCATTTCGCTTATTTTTACCAATTATTTTAGGAAGTTTCGTAGGTTTTATCATTAAAAATTCTATTAACTATAACATGTTAGTAAAACCAGCTTTTTCTCCTAGTAGTGTAGTATTTCCTATTGTGTGGACCATATTATATCTTCTTATGGGAATTGCTTACTTTTTAATCAAAAGAAACAAAAAAGAAGATACCGAAAACGAAAGTTTTCTCTATTATGCCCAATTGTTTGTCAATTTAATGTGGCCTATTATCTTTTTCGTATTAAAATGGTATTTTACTTCGATTGTATGGATTTTATTACTTCTTGTGTTGGTGATTCCCATGGTACTTCATTTTTATGAAAAAAATAAATGGGCAGGAATTATTATGATTCCATATGTTTTATGGATATTGTTTGCGACGTATTTAACCATTGGCGTTTTCATTCTAAATTAAATCGGGAAACCGATTTTTTTCTATTTATTGGATATACTAAAAGTTGAAGTTCTCGTCAAGTTCGATTATAATAATAATAGGAGGAATATCATGGCATATATTGAATTTAATAAAATCTCAAAAGTTTATCACATGGGAGATACCGAAATAAACGCACTAAATAAAACAACATTTACAATTGATCAAGGAGAACTCGTTTGTATTCTAGGACCTAGTGGGGCAGGAAAGACAACAGCTCTTAACATTCTAGGAGGAATGGATACGGCGACGAGTGGAACTTTAATTGTCGATGGAAAAGAAGTAACAAAGTTAAATAATAAAGGATTAATTACGTATCGTAGACACGATATTGGATTTGTCTTTCAATTTTATAATTTAATTCAAAATTTAACAGCTTTAGAAAATGTAGAGTTAGCTGTTCAACTATGTAAGAAACATTTAGATCCTAAAAAAGTATTAAAACAAGTTGGATTACAAAAAAGAATGGACAACTTCCCTGCTCAACTTTCTGGAGGAGAACAACAACGTGTCGCCATTGCCCGTGCGATTGCGAAAAACCCTAAACTATTGTTATGTGATGAACCTACTGGGGCATTAGATTATAAGACTGGAAAACAAATTCTAAAACTATTAGAAGATACATGTCGAAAAGAACACATGACTGTCATCATCATCACTCATAATAGTGCGATTGCGCCTATGGCCGATAGAATCATTAAATTTAAAAATGGACAAGTAGAAGATATCATCATCAATGAAACACCAACTCCGATTGAAGAAATTGAGTGGTAAATATGAATAATAAATTAAGATTAAGTAATATTCGTGATATTAAAAGTACCTTTAAAAGATTCATCTCTTTAACCTGCATGTCTCTTTTAGGAGTTGGATTCTTTGTTGGAATTAAAATTACTTCGCCCGATATGCTGGTGACGATCGATGATTATTTAGATGATCGAAACGTTTATGACTTAAAAATCACTTCTACTTTAGGATTTAATGATGATAATATAAAAGCCATTGAAGAATTAAAATCAGTCGATCAAGTGGGACTGATTCATAGCAAAGATCAAGTAGCCATTATTGATAAAGAAGAGTATGCCATAAAATTTATAGAAGTTCATTCTAAGATGAATGAAATTACGATTACAAAAGGAAGATTACCTCAAAAGAAAAATGAAATTGTCGTAGAACAAGCTCTTTTAACCAATCAAAAGTTAAAAGTAGGTGACACGATTACCATGGATAATGATCAAGAATATCAGATTGTCGGAGTCGCAGAAAGTCCTTTATATTTTTCTTATTACCGTGACACCACGACCGTAGGAAATGGAAAAATTAATTATTATGCTTTTGCGAATAAAGATTTCTTTGATGAAACTTCGATTGAGGAAATTTACCTAACGGTCGAAGGCGCAAAAGAATTAGAAACTAGTAGTGATGAATATGTAGACAAAATTGAAAAAGTAGAAAAAGAAATCGAAGATATCACCGAAGAGCAACAAGAAAATCGATATCAAGAAGTCTATGGTGCCTATTTAAGTAACCCTATGATAAATACCGACACACTAAATCTTACACCAGTTAAATGGTATACCAATTCACGAGAGAATAACTCTGCTTATAATGATTTTATTAATGCGACCGATAATCTTAAACAAATCGGAAATGTCTTCCCACTTGTCTTTTATGTGATTGCCGTATTAGTTAGTTTAATCACGATGACTCGTATGGTAGAAGATGATCGTAGTGATATTGGAACGCTAAAATCATTAGGTTTTAATAATTTATCCATCATTTCAAAATATGTACATTATGCGCTAATTACAACCATTCTAGGAGGAATCATTGGTATTGCGATTGGAACAACTGTATTACCGATGATTATCTGGGATATATATGGAATTATGTTTACCTTGCCTCCAATTCATCTAGGATTTAATCTTCTCTATACAACCTTAGGTATTGTCATTACAGCTCTATGTATTGGTTTATCTACCATTTATGCGGCTATTAAAGTATTAAAAGAAACGCCTGCGAATCTCATGCGTCCAAAAGCTCCGAAAGCAGGACGTCGTGTATTACTAGAACGTATCTCTATCATTTGGCGTCATTTAAAATTCTCAAACAAAATAACCGTGCGAAACATCTTTCGTTACAAATCTAGAGTACTAGCTAGTATTTTAGGAACGGCTGGATGTACGGCACTCATACTAGCTGGATTTGGTTTAAAAGATTCTATTCAGGATATTTCCAAAAATCAATTTAATCATGTCTTCTTGTATGATGCGATGATTTCGTTTACCAATACCGATAATGTATCTAAATTAAAAACCACTTTAGAAGACCAAGCGGACGTACAAGATGTCGTCCAGACACGAATCGATTCTTTTGTCATTGTTAAAGATGAGAAAGAATATGCGACCAATGTTATCATAGAAGGTGAAGATTCCCTAGATACCATGATTCAATTAAATGATGTCAAGAATCAACATAAACGAATTCATTTAAAAGAAGGAGAAATCATTTTAAGTGAGAAGTTAGCTAAACTAGCCGATATTAAACCAGAAGATACCATTACAATAAAGAAAAATAACAAAGAATATCGTTTCAAAGTTCAAGCTATTGTTGAAAACTACATTGATCATTATACTTATATGACCAAACAAACCTATGAGAACGAATTTGGAGAATACGAAGATAACTCATTATTACTAACATATAATCATTTGAATGAACAAGAAGAAAAGAAATTAAATACCGATATTATGAATCAAAGTGAAGGAGTTATTATTACGACTAGTCGTGATATTAAAAATACAGTAGATGATATGATGTCTTCTCTAGATTCGGTTGTATTTATCTTGATTGTTTCTTCGGCATGTTTAGCCTTTGTTGTTCTTTATAATTTAGCTAATATTAATATTATCGAACGTAAAAGAGAAATTGCAACATTAAAAGTCTTAGGATTCTACCATCGTGAAGTTGATAGTTACATTATTAAAGAATCTATCTTATTAAATATTATTGGAATTGCTTTAGGACTTGTTGCTGGATTATATTTATGTTTCTATATTATTTCTACTTGTGAGACCGATAATATGATGTTTACAAGACATATTAATATTGAGAGCTATATTTTATCAGCATGTATTACAGCCATATTTGTCATCATTGTAAGTATTTTCACTCATTATCAATTAAAGAAAATTGATATGATTGAATCTTTAAAAAGTGTCGAGTAATATAAAGTAAACAAAAAAAGAAGATTTTATCTAGTTCAGTGATAAGATCTTCTTTTTATTATTAAGATAAATTTTCTGGTACTTCATATTTCTCAATTAAACTTTCCGCTACCTTTAATCCATCAATGGCTGCAGTTGTAATACCACCGGCATATCCTGCCCCTTCTCCACAGGGATAGATTCCTAAAATCGAAGATTCCATGTGTTCATTACGAATAATACGAACCGGTGAAGAAGTTCTACTTTCAATTCCTGCCATAATCATGTCTTCTTGATCAAAACCAGGTATTTTTCGTCCAAAGATAGTAAGTGCTTCTTCTAAAGCTTCGGTAATTTCTCGAGGCATCCATTCTTTTAGATTATCAAAGTGATAATGACCTTTAAAGATTGGTTCTACTTTGCCAAATGAAGTAGAGGCTCTATTCTTTTGAAAATCTTTATATAATTGAACCGGTATTTTACCTTGTCCTCTTTCATAGGCGAGGTGCTCCAAGGTTTGTTGATAATGCATACCATCTAATGGTTGATCACCAAAATCTTTCGTATTTAAAGTAACTACAAGGGCACTATTGGCATTCTTCTCCCCTCGATCATGATTACTCATGCCATTAATCGCTAAATGTCCTTCTTCACTAGATGCGTTTACTACAAATCCCCCTGGACACATACAAAAAGAGTATACTCCTCTACCTTTGGTTGTAGTATAAGTTAATTTATAGTCAGCTGGTGGTAATAATGACTCATATTTAGACCCATATTGAGAATGATTAATGAGTTTTTGTGGGTGCTCGACACGTACACCAATCGCAAATGGTTTCGCATGCATTTCTAAGTTATGGTGATACAACATTTCAAAAGTATCACGGGCACTATGACCAATTGCTAGAATAAGATGGGTACATGGAAAATTCTCTTCATGATTACACTCTATTGCCACTAATTTTCCATCTTCGATGATAAGATCGGTTAAACAGGTTTGATAACGAAATTCACCACCCATTGAAATAATCTCTTCTCGCATACGTACAATGACTTGACTTAAAAGATCCGTTCCAATATGTGGTTTTTGTAAGTAAAGAATATCGGATGAGGCACCATGTTTGACAAACGTTTCAAAAACTTTTCGTCCGCGACCTTCTTTATCTTTTGTTAATGTATTTAACTTACCATCGGAAAACGTTCCGGCACCTCCCTCTCCAAATTGAACATTAGATTCGGGATTTAATTTTCCTGTTTGCCAGAAAGATTCCACGGTTTTCTTGCGCTCTGCCATCTTCTCCCCACGCTCGATAATGATTGGTTGATAACCCATTTCAGCAAGCAAATAAGCGGCAAATAACCCTGCTGGGCCACTTCCTACGACAACAGGACGATAAAGTAATTTCTTGCTTCCTCGTTTAGGAAGGTGATAATGTTCATCAGGAGTTGGAAAGATATCTTTAGAATGGTTTTTCTTTAGAATTTTTGATTCTTGATCTACTTCTACATCTAATTCATAAACAAAGAAGATTTGATCTTTATGACGGGCATCTATCGATTGTTTACGAATGATTACTTTTTGAATATCTTCTATCTTACAACGAAGTAGTTTAGAAACCTTTTGTTTTCTAGTATTTTCACTATCTTGCTCTACTAGGATTTTAACTTGTCGTAATCGAATCATCTTACTTTCCACTCGCCTTTCCAGCTAACATGCCACTAATCCAAGCAAAGGTCAAATTATAACCACCACAATCTCCATCCACGTCTATGATTTCTCCTGTAAAATAAAGTCCCGATACTCTCCTCGACTCCATGGTTTCCAAATTAATTTCTGATAAACACACTCCACCACTACATACTTGAGCGGAATCAAATGACTTTGTCGATGTAATATCGACTGGGAAAGCCATTAAATGTGTCACTAATAAATCTTTTTCTTTGGTAGACAACATCGACCATGTACTTTCACGAGAAATATGGCATTTCTTTAACATGACATGAATTAGTTTATATGGAAGAAATCCTTCTAATAATTGTTCCACGGTACGCTTGGACATTTGTCGTTCTCTATCGGTTAAAAAGTCAATCACTTTGTCTTTAGAAACTTCTTCAAACCATGGAATAAAATTAATTCGAATTTGTTCTGAAATTCCTTTGTTTAATCCTTTAGAAATGTATTCACTTAAATTTAGAATACAAATACCACTAACTCCATAATCGGTTAACAAAATTTCTCCGGATTGTTCTTGAATTTTCTCATTTTCTTCGTATAAAGAAACGATGACTTCGGCACGAATTCCTTTCCAATCTTTGAAATATTTTTCTTCCCCACAACATTGAACTAAGGAAGGTAAGACATCAATGATCTGATGACCAAACGATTTAGCCAGTTCATATCCATTTCCATCAGATCCTGTCTTTGGAAAAGCTTTAGACCCTGTAGAAATAATGACTTGATCTGCTTGATAAGTAGGGCCTTCGGTTTCAATGATAAACCCTGAATCATTTTTTACAATCTTAGTAACAAAAGTATCAGTTATCATATGAACACCTTGATGAATTGCTTCGTTTAGAAGTGCTTCTTTAATACTAGTCGCTTGATTAGAAAAAGGATAATAGTATCCATTTTTTATTTTTGGAATGATTCCTATTTGCGAAAATAGAGAAGTGATTTCTTCTAAGTTCTTTGTGGAAATAATGGTCGATAATAAATCGGGATGTGAAGAGTGATAGTGAGTGAGAGATTGATCCTCATTCCCGTAATTACAATGTCCATTTCCAGTCATTAACAATTTTTTTCCACAACTGGAATTACGTTCTAAAATAGTTACTCTATTTCCTTTGCGTGCAGAATAGATGGCCGCAACTAATCCTGATGCGCCACCACCAATAATAAATACATTTTTCATCATATCACCAACTTTCTTTTATTATATCACATGAAAAGACACGGCCGAAACCGTGAATGTAAAATATTTGTTTTAGTTGAATAAATATAATTTTATTAATATATGTTTATTTCATGACGTATTGTTTACAAGATTTTTGGACTAGATCTGTTTTTTTAGAAAGAGCTAGAAACTTAGGGTGATAAGTCCATATGATTTTTTTCTGTTCATCAATTAAAACCGGTTGTTTAGATGAAATGGTTTCTGTTATCTGACAATCTAATTTTTCTAAGAAACGTTCAATTAAATGTTTATACACTGAATTCGGTGAGGATATAATGATTACACTACTCGGTTGACTAATTTGGTACAAGTTCCATAAATATTCTTCACTAAGTTGAATTAAAAACTCAGAAACTTCTGGTGTCACCATAGAATCACGTTTTAACATAATAATAAATTAGTCCAAACAACAGAGTCATATTATGGTTCATGAATCATTTCTTTAATAAATTTCCAATAAGGACGATTCGTCGCACCATTTTTCAAAAAAGAATTATAAAGATATTCAAGTTGTTCAACAGATAATTCTTGATTACCTTGATTTCCCCATGTACTGGTTTCTTGACCTATATATAAAATCTTGCCTGGTTTTTCGATACATTTTGGAGATACCAAAAGAGGATAAGATAATTGTTCAGGAGATTCATGCGAACATAATAAATATTTTTCATAAGTTTTATATTATAAAGGTGTAAAGAATTCATAAGATCACCTCACGGATGACTATTATATAGGAAATTTATGAAAAAGTAAAATTAGAAAAAATAGAATGATAAATTGTTTTTAAGATATTTAATCAATTTAATATTTTTAGCTTATAGTAATATAGTTCAATAATTTATTTGTTAATTTTATTGAATATCTTAGATAATCATGATAAAATGTATATGGATGAGAAATCATCATATAATAAAAGAGGATATACCTAATAGTAGTTAGGTACACTCTGTTTTTAGGTTGTGCACACTAATACGTATTTACGTTAGTGTGCTTTTTTCTATTTAAATAGTAGAATAAATACTAAAATAAATAGGAGAATGATGGTGAAATATTGAGATTTCTCTCTTTTCGTCATGTTTCTCACCTCCTTTACTATAAGGAGGACACCTAACGTTTGGTATATCCAAATGTTATTGTAACAAATCTTTTTAGATTTCGAACAAAATTAACTAACTATTTTAAAAACACCTTAGTTAGGTGTTTTTAATTTTTTTTATATATTTTTCAATATTCTTAATATTTTTTTCTTGATAAGCAGATTTCTTGTATTGTCTTAATAATCCTACAATCTCTTCTAAGTGTGGTTCATTAATTACATTCAATTTCTTTAAACGACTTTCATCAATATAATTATTCGAAATTGAATCTTCATAATCCATTTTTTTGTAACAAAATAATTTAGTTTCAGGAAACCTATCTAATATATTGTGGGCGATCAGTAATCCTTCCGGATCAAAATCTCCATTGTAATAAATGGTATTATGGCTTTCAATTAATTTTTCTAATACTTTATAAAAGATAAAGTTGGGATTACCGTACGTAATAATAATAGGGACGTCGTATTTTTTTAATACTGGTAATATTGAAGGATTTTCAAATACAAATACCTTTTTTATATCGGTATCAAGATAATTAATTGTAGAAAAATTACTTAAGTTTAAATTTAATGGCTGCTTATATCTTCTAAAAACATTAATTAAATCACTATCACTTTTAAAATTATATAGAATGATAAAGTTAGATAGTTGATCTACATAAATATTGAAACTTGAAAGAAAATGAATTTTTTGTTCAGATGTTTTGGGCTCCTCTTTTTTATAATAATTAGCCATTAACTTGAAAAACAAATTACTCGTTGAAAGACCAAAATCTAAAAAGTGGGGATCTGAAGTTAAAGATGATAACATCGTAAGTGACGTGGGGATATTTTGTGTTATTTCATCCATAATTAATAGGATATTTAAAAGTTCTTGTTTAAACATTATCTTATTCTTCTTATATCGTTTCAAAAAGAGTTGATATAATGAGGAGCGTGAAGACAAAATTTCACTAAACCAAGGCCTAAATTGTTTTGGCATGGTATTTAAAATATCTCGATAGAACAATTCTTCGTCTTTTATAAAAGTTTTCTTAGCCTCTTCTTTTGTTACAATCATATCACCAAAATAATTTTGAAATAATTCTTCCCATGTAAAATCTTTGAACTTCGTTTCTCGAAGCTTTTTTTCAATTTTAGAAAAAGAAGTTTTAAAATCAGAACCTACAGGTACATGATCTCCAAAAAAATTAGTTAAATCTTTACTTTCTATTTCTGTAATATTTCTTAACAAAACAGTTCCAGAAAAACGATTTAATGAAATATACTTTTGTTTTAAAAGGACAAACAAACGATCAAAGCCTTTATGATTTTTAAAATATTGCGATGCCATCTTCTAGTTCCTTTTTTTCTACTATTTCTTTATACTTACCATTCCAACGATATCTCCTTACACATACAGCTTGTGCATTATTTGGACGAATTAATTCAGAAATGGCTAAATCTTTAACCGTGTCATAATCTCCCCATAATGCTTGTGAAGTTAGTATATAATCTAAATTCAATGAAGATAAAATTCCAAACATTTCACGAATATTTACATCATCTACTCCAGCAAATGCTTCATCTAGAGCAATCATACGAGGTGCATTACTATTAGCACTTTTCAATTTTGCAGAAACCGCTGCGAACAAAGGAATATACATCGTTTTTGCTTTTTCCCCACCACTAAATACAGAAAATACTTTATTGGTAAGTTCTCGCTTATTTTCACCAGATCTTTGATAGGTCATTTTAAATTCAAACCAATTACGATAATCTAACACATCAAAAATAACTGATGAATAAGCATCACTTGCATTATTAAATTCGATTTCTTTTCGTAATTTTGAACGAAAATGACTAATTAAACGATTACTATCTTCATCTTGAACCGTTTCAGGATCCATTTTGAAAATTTTTACTAATTCTTTCGTTTCCAACTCTTCCATTGATTCAGCATTTTTACTACGCCACTCAAGACCAAAAGATAAACTACTATTCTTTTGCATCTCTTTCATAATTTCGTTTATTTCTTTAACCCATGCTTTACTTGAGTTAATACGATCTCGTATTTTAGAACCTACTGTTTTTAATAATATTTCTTCAAACAAATGACGATCTTGTTCACTGATTAATTGATTATTTTCATCGATTGCATCCTTTAATGTATCTAATAAAGCATATAGATTTAATGGTTTTCCTTGATAAATTGCCTTAAAATCTGATCTTGTATTTTCAGAATAAATGGAAAATAACAATTCTTTATCTAATTCAGGAATTTCTTTTATTTCATGTTCAAAAATAACTGAACTTGTTAAATGATAATCGCTTAAAGGCATACGATAGCGATTAAAAGCTTCATAATAATTGTTAGTAGCCGTATTTACATCAATATCTTTTCGAGAAGATAACTTTTTCACCATTTTTTTAGCTAATTCTTTAGGATGTTCATAAGGTTGATCTTCCACGTAATGTAAATTATACTCCTCCTTGAAAAAATCTTCAGCTAGTGAAGTAAGCGTACACTTTACTTGATAACTTTGAGTTATATCTTCTAAACTATTTTTATTTCTACTCAAAGCCTCTGTTTCTTTACCATAACTAATTCTTAAACTTGTAAGTTCCTCTTCGATTCGATCAATTTCTTGTCCTAAATTTTGAATTTGATTAGATAAATCTTTATATTCACGAGAATTCAATATTTGATTTAAATCTTCTTTTTCTTGTTCTTTTCGCTTAAGTGATAATGTTATCTTAGTTAAATTAGAATGTAACTGTTCAACTTGTTCTGAATAATCTTTCTTTTGATTCTCTAAGTCACCAATAGTAGATTTTATACGTTGAATTTCTTTTAAACAATTCTCAAAATTAGAAAGTAACGATGCTAAATATTGAAGTTTTTCGATTACTTCGTGAAAGGTCTCTAAATAAAGCGGAAGTGATACCTCTTTTTTTAGCTCAACCAATCTTTTAAATAATGTTTCAATATCATTCGTCAAAATTTGAAGCTTTTCTTCTAATAAAACTTTATCCTTATGAATGACATCTAGCTTAGTATGTAATTTTAGAAGACTTGTTTCTAATTGAACAAGTGTTTTATCCGATGGGAAGGCCTTACTTTCACTTTCTAATTGCGTAATTTCATCTTCTTTGGCTTGTTTTAAATGATTTAGATTTTGTAAAATAGCCTCTTCGTCTTCTAATTGTTTTTTTACTTGTTCAATTTTTTCTTCTTTAGCTTTTTGACGCGCAAGTAAACCAATATATACACTTTGTATTTGATTTGACCCTTGAAAGCGTAAATGATTGATTTGAAAAAAATCCTTAGTCAAACATATTTCATGTTTTTGATTTGTACTTATACTTTCTAAAACTTGTTTAATTATAGAAGAATGGGACTCTATAGCTGGTTGAAAATATTCTGTTAAGTTATTTTTAGCTTTAGGACCAATTGTAATAAAGTTCCCTTTTAAATCATTTACTTTTGATAAATCAGAAACAATAAAAGCATTTAATAATCCCGTAGCTAATAACGTTGATTCTAACTTGTTTCTATCTTGTTTACTAATTGAACCTTTAAATTCTATGGCTTTATATAATTCTATATAAGAAATATTTTTCTCTTCTAAAATAGATATTGTTTTTTTCTCTTCTTCATCACGAATTATTTCAATTTCTTTACTTTCTTGAAGTTCATCTAACATCTTCTTTAATTCCGTTATCTTTTGACTTTGATTTGCTTTTTTATTTTGAATTCTATAAAACTCATTTGTTAATTTCTCTTTTATTTTAGAAATCAAATCGATATATTTTTGTTTGGATTCTGTATATGAGTCTTGATCATAGAAAGCAAATGGTTCGATAATTGCTTTGACTTCATCTACAGTTAAGCGAGCGATTGAATTAGTCTTTCCTAAAGAAGATATTTGCTCTTTTATGTTAGATACTTCATCTGCGATTGCTTCTTCTTGTCCTTGTATCTTTTGCGTAATCTCTTCATAATCTTTATTTTTCACATTGATTTGTTCTTCAAATTCGTTTCTCTTTTCTTCTAGTTGTTGTTTTTTTTCTAATTCTTGTTTTATTTGCTCCAACTTTATACGATAATTATGTAGTCTTATTTTTAAAGGAGCAAATTGTTTTAAAGTATTAGGATCATCATACTCTTTTAACATGACTATTCCTTCATCAAACTTTATATCTATACACAAATTTTCTATTTCTTTAAAAAGATCATGACTTTTTAAAATCTCTTTATTTTTATTTTCCTCTTTTCCTTTTAAATTTTGTTCTAACTCAGTAATTTTATCCAAGTACCTTTTTAAACGCTTTTCCTCATCCATTTTACGTCTATTTTCTTCTTTAATTTCATCATTAATTATTTTAAAACGATGAATTTTGCTTTCTAAATCCGTACTATTTAAATTACTACGTTTCGTCTCACAAATTTCTTTTCTGCTTTGTAATTCCTGAGTTCTCTTTTCATTTTTATGTATAGATTCTTCTAAATGTTCGATTTCTTTCTCTAGTTGTTCTAGATTTTCTTTACTCGTAAGTTCAGTGTGAAGATTATCTAAATATTTTTTTGCTTTTCTATAAAGCATCGTTTCATTATAATTATTATAGGTGATTAAAAGATTAGATAACTGTTTTACGTGTGATTGTAATTTGATAATATTTTCTTTTGTTTTATCCATTTCCTCAATTGCCTCGGATAAAGGGCGTAAATCTTCTTCTGTTAATGGTTGTAAAACGGTACTTAAGATTTCCATTAATTTAGTTGGTTTATATTCTTTAGATAATTTAGGACTTCTTAGCTGTAAGAGTAAGTTTATAAACTCATCATACATATCTAAGTCAGGAAATCCAAATATATTTTTATTCACAGCTTCTTTATATTCTTTAGCCGATTCAACATAGACATTATCATTCCCCAAACGGGCACGTAACTCTCTTTTAGTACAAGGAACTTTATCTGTTTGACTATGATACAAAAGGAAGTCTTGACCTACTCTTCGTCCATCTTTTAAAATGAAACCCCAAAAATCAGTAGGTCTTCCTTTTTTAGCATGAAGCCCCATACCTAAAGTACGATATCTTTTCTCTTGTTCGCTGTAAAGTTCCATGAAAAGATAACCAATTGCCTCATCCTTTTGTTCACCATCAGCATTTCCTAACAAATAATCCTCAATACGTTTATCTTTACTACCAAACGGATCTAAACGTGAAGGATTCTTATTTCCATCTAAAATTAAAGGTATAAACGATTGCATAGTTACAGACTTACCACTACCGTTTGAACCTCTAAGTAAAAGTTTACCATCTTCAAAATCAAAGGTTTCTTCATCATATAACCAAAAGTTAATTAACCCAATACGTTTTACTTTATAATTCATTTATATCACCTCCAAATAGGTCCATTTGTTTTATATTTATTTCCTCTTTTTTTCTTGGCTCACCTAAAAAACGATAGATTAAAGGATAAACTGTATACGTTTGACTTTCTATATCTTCTTTTATAAAATGATAGTTTTTCATTGCCATAAGAATTTCATTTAAATATTTATTGGTATTTAACTCTAAGTATGCTTTACTAAAATATTCTTTTTTGTCGATTCTTATTTGAAGAATAATATCTTTTAAAACTTGACAAGAAACCGTAAATGTTTCATCGTCTTTTGGTTTTACTTTATGACTTAAAATATAATTCATTAAAGCACTATTAATTAATAAAATAATATCACTCAAACGTTTCGTATTCGGAAAATAGTCTTTTTGAATTGTCGATTCATCCATATAAATAAAAGCCATATTCTGTGTTATTTCAACTGATAAATCTAAGAAATCTTGTAATTCTTTTTCAATAGTTTTGTGCATCTTTTTTAAATAATCATATTCGCTATCCGTTAAATTATCACGATGAACGGCAGGCAAATACAACAAGTTTCGATATACATTATATCTTCTGATATCACCGTGATCTACATCTTGTTCACCCCACTGATTATTTAAAAACTCTTCTGGTTTTTCTAAGTGATAGATTTCATAATCGAAAGAAGGAATTAAATAATTAGAAATACCTGTTACTTCATATAAAGCATCAGCGTTTTGATCATCTTGAAAACTAATCTTATCTTCGTCTTTTAAGGTAATAACGTGACGTTTTAACAAGTAATTTATGACACGAATCAAACTTTTTCGGTGGCTAGAATACGTCCAATCAGGAATATTTGTTAATTCAAACGTTATTGCAGTATTTTTTACATATTCAATGAGTTCTGAAAGAATAAATTTTTCACCACGAGGTTTGTCTTCTAAATATAAAAGAAAGAGAAATAAGAAAGTATAATCCATAGGCGTAACAAACTCTTCGATTCCTTGATCACGAGATGGTACATTAGATATTTTTTCTAATTTTATAAAGCGATCATGAACAATTAATTTACTACCTAAATTTTTAAAGATAAATTTACGCAATTCTCCTTGTTTTCGTTTTAATAGATAATACTCTTCTGGGTGTTCTTCCTTGGTAATCCAAAAATTATTTAAAAGAAGTCCCATTTCTTTGGCTAGGTTATCCATTTGGCTCACCTCCGAAATCGATATATAATCCATTCATATAGAAAACCCCATCACTAGATATGATTTGGCAATCTTCTTTCTTATCTTTAATGGTATATTCAAGACCAAATACTGGATCTTCACATATTCCCGTACGAGCCTTTACAATTAAATTCAATATATATGAACGTTCATCTGGCGTCAAATGAACCTCTCCTGATAAATTAATATAACCATTCTTTACTAAATTCTTTAATATTTTTCGTTGCCTTTGTTCTTCAAACTCTGCTGCTTTTAAGATGGCTTCTTTTTCTTTACTTTTGTCAACAATTGCTTCACGGTTCATCACGCTACGAATTCCTCGTTTCATTGGTTCTACTTTGATAATGGTTGGACGTACCTCTAAAGATGGCACAATAGAGTCACTATCTAACTGTGATATTCCTTTAAAATGTCGAATTGTTTGAACCCCTAAAATTGTACCAGCTAGCGTATGTGCTTGTTCTATATCTGTTTGACGATCAAAAAGATGACATAAATATTTATACTCTTCTTTACGATTAATCATATTACCACGGAGTTCCATTAAACTAGACGCATATTTAGTGATTTTAGAAATGATGTGATTGGTGGCATTTAATAGTCTCTCTCCTTCACTTATTCCATTTTTATTGAAAAACCATTTAGAAAAACTATTCCATTTACCTGTATTAACCGTTCGTAAATAATCATAATCGAAATCTTCTACTACTTGTGGTAAATTTTTTTGATATAAAATTAAATGATCCATAAAATAAGTAGTATCTTCTACTGATAATTGCTTTAATATATCTGAAATCTCTTTACCCGTTGCTAAAAATTCTTTAATAAAATCTTGAAGATAGTGAATGAATGAATTTTTATGTTGAATAAAAAGTTCGCTCTGTAACAATTCTTCTGTTTTAGGTTCGTTAAACTTCTTCAAAAAATCTTGATAACTTTGATTCAAATTTGTAAAGTCTTGCATAAGATCTGTCCATAACTCAAATAGTTCTTGATTCGAATAATTTCTCATATCGAGTAATTTTTCTAAGCGTAATTTAATTCTTTCAAACAAGCGAGGTTCTAAAGAAGCAACTTTTACTTTCATCTCCTCTAAACGAATAGTCATTCTTTCAATTTCAATCGCATAGTCGGTTAACTGATAACGATAATTTTTAAATTTAAATTTTTCTAAAGTTGAAGCATTTTCTGTATCTTGAATCGTAGTAAGAGATAGTTTTTCCACTAAAAAATCTAAATCACGTTGACACTCTTCTAATGTGTAATCTTTGATTTGATCTTTTACCGCTTCATATATCTCTTCTTTATAAAGCCAATTTTCAGCTTGTTCATATTTATAATAGAAAAAACGCATAATTGGGCGATAACGATTTGTATTCTCGGTATTTAAATATGCGGTTTCTGTGATGGGTTTGATTAATTTATTTACATCAAGTTTCAAGCAAACCACGTCCTTTTCGCGTCTATTTTATCACAATATGTAAAAAAAGAAAAGCAACAAGTAAAAAAAGAAGTTTTTGTTTTCTATTAGCAAATTTCAATACACACAAAAAAACGACTTTTAATCGTTTTTTGAATTTTTCTCTTGAATCGATTTACTGCTTAATTCCTCACGAATACGGTTTTGAACATACTCTTTCTCATTACCTCTATAAGTATAGAAAGTCATAATCTTGATTCCTACCTGATTGCAAATAAAGTGTACCTTACGATCCCTTCTCTTTCGATCCTCTTGATTGTGGGTTGGATCATTCAATTCGATTAAAAATAATAATTCTGTATAATCTTCATTAAAAACGGCAAAATCAACAATACGATTCAATTCGTTTTGAAATTTTTGATGACTTTCTTTACGAATAACACTAGCTAAACTTACTTGTGGCTGAATATGTATGTTTAATTCTAATTCCAAGGGTTTCATTTTATCAAATAAGTCTTTTTCTTTATAAGTCATAAAAGGCTTTTTTAAATAATGGATTTCATCTGATTGATGTTCTAAATTAACAGTTTCTTTTTCTTTACCTGAGTTTTTAGAAAACGAATACATAATTAAAATAATCATTACAATGGCAATCACAATAAACATAATCATAAAAAACTCACTCATAACAACAACTCCCTTATACATCTACGCTCATTATACCAACAGGTGATGAATCATTCAACCAAAGTGTTTGCGATTGGTTAAAATTGGTGTTAAGCTTTGTAAATAGATTAAAGAAAACAAGAATATTCAATAAATTATATTATTTCGACTTTGCTTTTATCGGGCGATGAGCATTATCTTTTAAAAATATTAGATAAAAATCGATTCCTTGTGTTGTATGTTAGCTCTGTTTGAAGATGATTGCAAGTTATTTGCACAAAAGTTGCAAGTTATTTGCAATCAAATATTCAATTTTCTTTTTAAAATAGATATATCT
>CALVJM010000017.1 GCA_944332155.1 uncultured Bacilli bacterium | reverse complement strand
GTTCATCATCTTGAACACTTTTGGTAATTCTAGCACATTCAGCTTTTAACGCTTCATCTTCTTTACAACGTCCACTCATCCAAGGATATATTTCGGAAAGATTTTCTAAAGTAAGATCTTCTATTTTTATTCCTTTTTCGATAATACCATAAATAACTTGACCAATTTGTAATCCAAAATCACCTAGATGAACATCGGCAATCGTTTTATGTCCCATATAATTTATGATACGTTTGATAGACTCACCAACGATAGCTGTACGCATATGTCCAACGTGTAATGGTTTAGCAATATTAGGTCCGCCATAATCTAATACAAATGTTTCTGGATGTTCTGGTGTTACAATACCAAATTTATCTTCCTCATTCATTTTTCTTAAAATTTGGTTAATAAATTCATCACTTAATTTAAAGTTTATAAAACCTGGGGGCGCAAAAGTAACCTCTTTAAAGTATTCTTTACTTTTTTCATGTTTTTTTATTTCTTCTACCAATTCTTCTCCAATTACCATTGGACTTTTATGAAATGTTTTAGCCAATTTGAAACAATCATCACATTGGTAATCACTTACTTCGGGACGATTAGATATAATCACGTGTAAATCTTCATACCCTAATTTTTTTCCTACCTCATTTAATACTTCTTCCAATAATTTACTTATCATTTTCAATCACCTCTATCTTAATTTTTAAATGATATTTTTCTTTTTCAATTTGATAGTCAATCTCATAGTTCATTTCTTGTTGAACCAACTGATCTACTTTTATATCAAATGACAACGATTGATTATATTCTTTTAAATGACAAATCACTTTTGGTTCAGGATAAAAACACAATTCCAATTTCTTTTCGTCATCCTCACGAATTAGTGTTACTAATTCACCCATCGTAAATACATTTTTTAAAGAATCTTGATAATAAACAATACGATTTTCTTTTAATAATGCTTTGCCTTCAAAATAATCATTATCACTTGATGGGGATGAAAGTTGTGTTTGAACATAAACTTTTGCCATTTTCTCGCTTTTCTCTCTTTCTTTCATAACTGAATGTAATTATAACATAACTTTTATAAAAAATCACTTATATTTTTGGGTTTTTTTGTAATACTAAAATTAGATAGGAGGAAGCTATGAAAAAAGGTAAGAAATTTTTTAAATATTTTATCTTCTTTATCCTGTTTATGATAACCATTTATGTGGGTATTTATACATGTGCGAAAATGACACCAAAACTTTCAATCAACAGTGCGAATAGCTTTTTCTTATACGATAAAGATAATAATCTCTTTCAAAATAATGGAAAAAACGAATGGGTCAAATTAAAAAATATATCACCACATTTAATTGATGCGACGATTGCGATTGAAGATAAAAACTTTTATCATCATCAAGGGTTTGATTATCCACGTATATTAAAAGCAGTTTACGTTAATTTAACACATGGAAAGATTGTTCAAGGAGCATCTACGATTACTCAACAATATGCAAAAAATCTCTTTCTTGACTTTGACAAAAATTTTCAACGTAAAATTGATGAAGCGTGGCTTACCATGCGATTAGAGACCCATTATAGTAAAGATGAAATATTAGAAGGATATTTAAATACAATTAATTATGGAGGTATTTTTGGTATTGAAAATGCTAGTCAATATTATTTTGGAAAAAATTCTAAAGATTTAACACTTGCTGAAGCTTCTATTTTAGCTGGTATTCCTAAAGATCCTTCTTATTATTCCCCTATTTCTAACTATAATAATGCCAGAAGAAGACAAGAACTTATTTTAAATGTCATGGAAAAAAATAAAATGATTACTTCAGAGGAAAAGAAGAAAGCTTTAAATACCAATTTAGTTTTTAAAACCGAAGAAGAACGAAAGAATTCAAAAATGTTAATGTATTATGAAGATGCAGTTTTAAAAGAATTAAAAAGTATTAAAACCATTCCCACTTCTTTTCTAGAGACTGGGGGGTTAAAGATTTATACCAATCTAGATCCAACTGCCCAACAAAATATGGAAGAAAGTATTACCAAGAATTTAGAAGATAATCAAGAATTACAAGTAGCTGCCGTTATGATGAATCCACAAAATGGAAAAGTATTTGCCCTAACTGGTGGTCGTGATTATTCCAAAAGTCAATATAATCGAGCGATTAGTGCGAAAAGACAAGTCGGATCTACGATGAAACCATTTTTATATTATGCGGCTTTAGAAAATGGGTTCACAGAATCAACTACCTTTACTAGTGAAAAAACAACTTTTATGTTCTCAGAAAATAAAACCTATAGTCCTACTAATTATGGAGAAAGTTATGCGAATAAACCGATTTCTATGGCAGCCGCAATAGCGTACTCTGACAATATTTATGCTGTAAAAACACATTTATTTTTAGGCGAAGAAACATTATCAGATATGACTAAGCGTGTAGGAATTACGACTCCATTAGATGAGGTTCCTTCCTCACCATTAGGAACAAAAGAAATTAATATTATGGAAATGATGGCAGGATATGCATCATTCGCAAATGAAGGAGATAAAGTAGAACCTTATCTCATCAGAAAAGTAACCGATATTGAAGGGAATGTTTTATATGAACATAAAGATAAAAAAGAAAATGTATTAAATAAAAGTCTCGTTTATATTTTAAATGAAATGTTAAATAATTCCTATGCGACAGAATTTATAGACTATAACTACCCTACTTGTATTAGTCTTGCACCAAAACTATCTAAAAAATATGCGATTAAAACCGGAACAACAAACACTGATCATTTAATCTTTGGTTACAATCAAGATGTTTTAATGGGAATGTGGACTGGATATGATGATAATAGTGAAACAGAAATTATAGATGGTTCAAACATGAAGTTAGCTTGGGCAGATAGTGTTGAAGCTTATTTAAAAGATAAAAAAACTTCATGGTATAAAATGCCTGATAATGTTGTTGGTGTCATTTCGAATCCAATCAGTGGAGAACCTGCAGATGAAAGTACAAAAAAGAAAAAAATGTTTTATTATATTAAAGGAACCGAACCGACAGAAGAAGAACAAAATTTAGATGTATTAGTACCAACTATAAAAAATGAAGAAAAAAATACGGAAACATAACCGTATTTTTAATTTAATTCTTGTTTTACTTTCTCTATAACTTCATCTTCATTATTACCTACAACTAGCTTATGATTGACAATAACAAATGGTTTCATTCGTCCTATTCCACATACATTCTGACAACCAATGATGATTTTTGCTTCTGGATCTAATTGTCTTAATTTCTTCTCTAAAGAATCTGCATTAACTGCTGCACATATATTACATATACGAAATTCATTATTCATGTGTCTTTTCTTTAATAATAATTCCTTTCGTCTCTTTTGTAATTAAATGTGCATTTCCATCATCTGTATCTAAATGAAGTTCTAAAACATACGTAGGATCAACTTTAATAGATACATGGTGTAAAATGCCACCTTTTTCGCCAGGTAATAACACATCTACTTCAGAAACGCCTTCTAATCCTAAACGTTTCACATCTTCAGGATTCGCATGAATATGACGACTTGCGATAATACAACCTTCTTCTAAATGTACTTCGCCTTTAGGACCAACTAAAGTAATTGCTTCACTATCACTTAAATCTCCAGATTCACGTACTGGTGGATTCAAACCTAAAGTAAAGGCATCAGTCTTAGAAATTTCTACCTGACTATACTTACGAACTGGTCCTAAAACACGAACTCTAGCGATTTCATTTTTTTCTGTTTTCAACGTAACCATTTCTTCACAAGCATATTGTCCTAATTGTGATAGATCACGTTTCTTTGTTAAAACATAATCTTTTCCAAATAAAATATCTACATCTTCTTGTTTTAAATGAACATGACGATTAGAAATACCAATATTAATTTCCATATACTTTCACTTTCTCCTTTTCCTTTATCTCTTCCATAGTAAGTCCTACGAACTTATCACACTTTATTAAATGAGAACCAAATGCCACATAAGAAGGTTGATATTCATCATCTATAACTTTATAGTTCTTAGGATACCCACGAAGCTTTAAATCTTCCATAATAGATAATCCTCGATTTGTATCACTTTGGATTAAACCTTCAATAATATCTATAGGAATTTCTAGATGATACATCTGCATCCAATCTTTTAGCTTACTCATTTGATTTCTCCAACCACTTATAATAACTATTTTTTGTGGACGATATTTTTGATAGATACTATTGAGTGCCTGTACTGCTTCCTCACGCCAAGCATCCATATAGTAAACAGATTTAAATTGCTTACTAAAATCATGTTTTAATGAATATTGTTTATAGAGATTAGAATTCTGATTAGGAATGGTAATTGTATAACCATATTGACTTCCTACCTCTTCCGTTTTTAAATACCATGTAAACTTTTTTTCATCTAAATAACAATCATTCATAGATAAAACATAATTTATAGAATATTTACTCAATAAATAAGGAAGGTTAAAAACAAGTTTAACAGTACTTGTTTTTGACATTTTTTTAATCTCTTCTATTGATGGTGTATTTAATTTTAAATCCGATAAACTTTGATTCAAATATTGTACACATTCTTCCATTTGGTCTTCTGTAAACGCATATCGATTTAATACGCCATCAATATCTAAATACCATACTTCATCTCTTTCAATCATATTTACCACCTTTATAATTATATCATATTTTCTATTCACTTTAATATAATAAAGTGAAAGGATGATAAAATGAATAATAATTATTACTCAAATGGGCAACCACAGCTTCAATCTCAGCCTGGTAGTCCTCTCTTTACAAATGGTGTTGAGACACCAAATCAATCAAGTACATCAAATATGAACTTTAACTACAATAATAACAATCCATCTATGAGTGATACGCTTACTTTAAATAAAGGAAAAATTATTACTGTTTTTACAACCTTTAATGGATCAGTAAGTTGGCCAGATAAAGCGTTCACTGGTGTTTTAGAAAACTATGAGATTGATCATTTAACATTAAGTGACCCTAAGACAGGTAAATGGTATGTTATTCCAACCATTTACGTTGACTATGTAGAAAGTGATGAAAAAATTATTGAATAAGTTGCGAAACCAATAGGTATTTGCTATAATCGTATTAAGGTGGTAACATGACATTTATATTATTTATTTGTATCATTTTAATTATCGTTTGTACTTTATTAATTGCTTATATGGTAATCTATAATAAATTTCAAGAATTAATTATACGTATTAATGAAGCCGAAGTAGAAATCGATTCCATATTAAGAAAACGTTTTGATCTACTTAATAAATCGATTAATATTATTAAAGCAAATACTAATGTAGAAGGCGAAGTATTAGAAT
Organism: uncultured Bacilli bacterium; assembly: GCA_944332155.1. GTDB lineage: Bacteria > Bacillota_I > Bacilli_A > RF39 > UBA660 > Pelethosoma. The sequence goes on along the minus strand of CALVJM010000017.1, from coordinate 13,399 downwards.
TAATTGTAAAATTAAGATCTCGTAAATTAACGAACTTTGATTTAGATCGAAATTTATATGAAGCAATTAATGAGTTTAACGAATATAGCGAAAAATACCCAGAATTAAAAGAATCTGATAATTTTATTAAAATTGAGTTAGGACTTAGTGAGTCAGAAGCTGAAATTATTGCTTGTCGAAAATACTATAATGACATTATTACAGAATACAATCGTTTAGTTAAATCATTACCTAGTAGTATTGTTGCGAAGATAGCCAAATTAAAAGAAAAAAATTATTTTGATGGTAGAGATCGTAACGATGATGTATTAAATGATTTTAAATTATAAAAGCCATAGATTATCTATGACTTTTTTTATAGTATTTACACATATCAGTAAAAGGACAAATATGGCATTCTGGATTTCTACTCTTACAGTAATATCTACCAAACAATAAAATTTGATGATGAAGTTTATTCAACTTATCTTTAGGAAGTTTACGCGTTAATTTCTTTTCTACCTCTAACACAGAATCTTTCTCTTTTGCTAAACCCAAACGTTTACTCACTCGTTCTACATGTGTATCAACCGCAATACATGGAACATTATATAAAATACTTAATACGACATTCGTTGTTTTTCTACCTACCCCTGGTAAGCTTTCTAAATAAGTTCGATTATTTGGTACTTTTCCATCACATTCCTCTAATAAATGCTTACTAATCGCTTTTATGTTTTGGGCTTTTTTATAAAACGTTCCAATAGGTCGAATAATCTCTATTATATCTTGAAGGTCAGCTTGGGATAAAGCTTGTAAAGTAGGATACTTTTTATATAAAATATCCGTTACCATATTTACTCTTTTATCCGTTGTTTGTGCACTCATCATAACAGCTAATAATAATTCATAATCTTGGGTATAATTCAACTCACAAACAGGATTAGGAATCATACAATCTAAATCTTCATAAAATTTACTCGTTATCATTTAACCAATCATAAGAAAACACATCTGGGTTTTCTTCCTTTCTAGTTTGGAAACGAACTTTATCTTTTTCTACATCCTCTGGCGTTTTAATTCCTTTTTTCTTCCATTCATATAATATCTTATCAATATATCTTAAATTAGAAACGCCATTATATACCGCTTCTTTAAGCGCACATTTAACAAGATCCTCACTAAATTCATTATCTAACCATCCATTGATTAATTCATATTCAATAGGTGATAATGTTCTTCCAAATTCACTTTCAAAAACATCAAATAAATTAGTAGAAATCACTTTTGTTTCTTCATTAATTAAAAGAAAACTTAACTTATTATAAAGTTTATCCAAATTTAAATATTCATTACGAATATTACCTTCTTTTCTTAAATCTAACGATAATATATCTTTATTCGTTAAATTATTTACTATTTCTAATACTTCCGGCATACTGATATTTAAATCACTACTAAACTTCTTAGGATTAAATACTAAATCATTGGTATTTATAAGATAAATTAAGAAATATAATTCTTCTAAGCTTACATTAAGTTCTTTATATCTAAAAAATAAAGCTTGAGGTACTGTAAAATCATTACTCTTTAATAATTGAATCAATTTTTCAGTCATAAAATCACCTCTTTACATATTATAGCTTATTTATATCAAAAAGAAAAGATATTTTATTGAAGCAAAAAAGAGGAAAATCCTCTTTTTATTACATCATATCTTCTAGTTTTTTATTAGCTTTATGCATCATTTTATCAGTCATTTTATTCATTTCGTGCATGACTGGCTTGTTATATCTTTGGTATGCTAATACACAGGCACCACCTAACATCATAAGTGCGATATCTTTTCCAAGTTTCATTTTTATCACCTCGCTAAAAAATATGATCGTATGCTTATGCATACATTATTAGTTTGAATGATTTTTTAAAAATTATTCACTATTTTCTCACGTAAGTGTGTTTTACGCATATTTTCATTATGATTATTAACAGCCATCGCAAAAGCTTGTGGTTCACCAATTAAAATTAATTTTGATTTTGCTCTTGTAACACCAGTATAAATTAATTTTCGATATAACATACGGTAATAACTTTTAGTCATTGGAAGAACAACACATTCAAACTCACTACCTTGTGACTTATGAATACTAATAATAAATCCATGCTTTATTTTATTAAAATCTTTGGGCAAATATTTTACAACTAAACCGTCATAATCTACATAAATCTCATTCTTTTTTGATTTTGACAAATGAGCAAAAGTAATTTTTTTTATATAGCCAATATCACCATTAAAAACATTTTCTTCTGGCATATTAACTAATTGTAATACTTTATCTCCTTCACGATATATAACATCACCTACTCGAAGTTCATTTTTTAATGGATCTTCGGGATTATATACTTTTTGTAAATCTTTATTTAATTCATCAATTCCACAACGTCCTCGGTACATTGGAGCCATTAATTGAACTCTTTTCGTATCATATCCTTTTTCTAACATTGTATGACATAAATTCATTAAATTTTTAGGAATGGATTCACTCGTACATTGTAAAAAAGTATAATCATCTCTTGTTTCTAAAAAGAATTCACTTAATTCACCTTCTCTTATTTCTGTTGCCAAAGTAGTAATATATGAATTTTCTTCTTGACGATATAGTAAATTTAAATAAACAGTTGGTATACAATCACTTTCAATAAAATCTTTTAATAATTGACCTGGTCCAACAGATGGTAACTGGTGATAGTCACCAACTAACACTAATTTAATATTATTTGTCAATCCTTCCAATAAACTATTAAATAAATAGGTATCAATCATACTTACTTCGTCTACAATAATTAAATGGTGATAATCCTTATTATATTTATTAACTAAAAATGAATTATTATCCTTATTCCACTTTAAAAAGCGATGAATCGTCGTCGCACCTAATAATGTTGATTCTCCCATACGTTTACTGGCTCTTCCAGTTGGAGCTAGTAAAGCAACTCTTGTATTTAATTCATCATCACTTAAATCATTTAACTCTTTATATAAAGTGACAATCGCTTTAATAATTGTTGTTTTTCCGGTTCCTGGACCACCAGTAATAATTAACAAATTATTTTCTAAAGCTTGTTTAATTGCTGCTTTTTGATCACTATTATAAGTAATTCCATTAGCTTCTTCCATATTTTTTAAATAAGTATCTAACTTTTTATAAGTAGTAGATGATGATTCACTTAAAAATTTTAACTTTTCAATAATATTTTTCTCTGCTTCAAAAATTTCTGTTAGCACATAAGTATCATCTTCTTGAACTAGTAAATCTTCACTAATTAACTCTTCTAACATATTTTGAAATAACTCACTATTAACTGAAAATTTTAAATAATTACAAACACCATAATAAATTTCATCATAGCTAAAATAAGTATCCCCTTTTTGAAAAGTCATTTCTTTAACTATATAAATAATACAAGCTTTAATACGCTCTTCGTTATCATCTTCAATATTTAATTGTTCACGTAACTCATCAATTTTAGGGAAACTAATTTCTTCAATTTCATTTAACATTCCAAACACATTATTTTCAATCACACGAATAGTATTCTCTTTATATTTATTATAGATTGTTAATGCATCACGCATGTTAAATCCTAATTCTGTTAAATAAACAATCGTTTTATGACTTTCTTCATAACGATTTAAAATAGTAACAATCTTTTTAGCTTTAGCTGTACTAAGTTTAGGAACTAAAGCTAAGCATTCCTCTTCGTTTAAAATTCTATCTAAGGCATTCTCCCCTAAAGTTTCTACAATAGCCTTAGCCATTTTAGAACCAATTCCCGGAAATAAATCACTAGATAAAAATTCTATTACACCATCTTTTCCTTCTGGTTTTACTCGCTCATATTCTTTAACTTGATATTGAAAACCATATTTAGGATGTTCCATAGTTTCTCCATACATATAATAATTTTCATCTAATTTTAAATCTGCAAAATACCCGGTAAAAGTAATTGTTTTGTTAATATAGTCTTGCATTTCATCATCATTAGTTTCACGGACTTTTAATAAACCAATCACATAACCATTATCTGATGAAAAAATACTTCTCGTAAATTGACCTTTAATATACTGTTTCATTACAATCACCTTTTTTATTGTATCACACTTTCGAAAAGAAAGAAGCAAAATAAACTAGGTTATATATTTTTAATAGTGATTAGTTGAAAATTCCTAAAAATTCTGTTACACTAAACATATAGAGTATAGGAGGATATATGAAACAAGTTATATATATATTAATGATAAGTAGTCTATTAGTAATAATGACAGGATGTGTCAAAAAAGCACTATCAACAGATGAATTTCAAGCGAAAATGGAAGAATTAGGATATGTTGTAAACACAACCAATGGTAGTGGTGAACAATCAAGTGAAGTTGAAGAAATGGCTGTTGCAAGTAAAGGAAACTATGAGATTAAATTTTATGTCTTAAGTAATAGTGGTAGTGCGATTGACTTTAGTGAAACAATAAAAAAAGAATGGGAAACCAACAATACTAATTTTACAGAAATTAGAAGAAATGATAATACATTAATTGTTATTAATGTCAATCCAGAATATGAAGATGAAGTTAAGAAAGATGTCAAAAGTTTAGGATATTAATAACTAAATGTTGAAAACTATTTTCATTATGATGGTTAATACTTATTAACCTTTTTTATTATACTAAAAAGATTAAATAGTCAAAATCTAATTATTTAAAAACATGAAAAAAAGAATGGAATTATCCATTCCAATTCTTTGATTAATATAAATATTTTTAATTTGTTTTTGGTGCACCCCAACATTTAACAACATTACAACTACTACTTGATGGTTCTGGATTAGGCATTTCCATTTTAACAATCATTGGAACTTTAAACGCTTTACCGAACGCCATACAAGTACCTGGTTGTAAGCTTTTTTGTTTTTCTACGATTTCCGCACTAATATTAGGAATCATCTTTTTAATATAATCAAGATCTCGTGGGTGGTTCATCTTAAAGATTAAAAAGTTTGTACACTGTGAAATAACCGTTTCTGAAATTTCAACGGGACGTTGACTAATTAAGTTAAATACTAAACCGTATTTACGACCCTCTTTTGCGACACGTTCGAAAATATTATATCCAATTAAGTATTTATCAGTATCGTTTTGTACATAACGATGGGCCTCTTCTAAGAAGATATGGAATGGAACTGTCGCACGTTCTTTTAATCCTTTAGTAAAGTCAAACAACATACGAGTATAAATTTTTACTAATACCTTAGCTAAAGTATCATCAATATCTTCTAAGTTAAAGTTGATAATTTGTGACTTTGAATTATTAGAAGCTACGAGACGAATAATATATTGTTCTAATGTTACAAAATCTGGATATTCGAAGAATCTAGCATACTCACTAATAACTAAAGAGTGAAGACGTACTTTTAACGTAATAGCGTTCCCATAAGATTTATCATTTCGAAGCCAACCTTCACTAATTAAAGTAAAGTTTAATGCTTTCTCCATATCAACTAGAGTAAAATAATGTTTATCATGTGGCTCATAAGTATCTAACTTTTCATCAATAAAACTACTAATATATTCCGTAACCAAAATACTTTCTGTAAAGTTTCCAGCCGTATCAATAGTAAAACACTCACGGAATTTACGAGTATATCCAATTCCTTGTACTGGAGCTTCTAGATTAAATTGTGGCGTCGAACAAGTTGCTAGAATAGAGAAAATATCATTTCTTTTACTAGAAGATGTTTGATTAGTATAAAGAATAGTCATAATTGCTTTAGCAATTAAATGATTCTTATAACGGGTTGCTTGTTCATTTGATTCTGCAAAAATATTTGTAAGTTTAATCATACGCTCAATAATTGGTATTTGTGAATGTTCACTAGCTTGTAATAATAAAGCAATGTCATCAATAGTTAACAACCAAAGAGGAATACGTAAACGCTCTCCTCCACTACTTTCATCATTTTCATTAGTACTATAAAATTTAAAATTTAAATTAGGATTTATCTCATGAATATTTTTAAATGCATTATGATATTCTCCATAGGCATCAAAAATAAAGAAATTAGATTTGTATGGTAAAAAACTTGCATTGGTAAATACGTTTTGTAAAAGTCTAGCTACACCACATGATTTACCACTACCGGTATTTCCCATAATAGCCATGTGATTACTAAATAAATCATTAATATCAACGTAAATTGGATAATCATCGTATAATGGCGAATATCCTAATAACATCGATCCTGGCTTATTCTCTCCCACAATTAAAGCTACTTCTTCTTTAGTAATAACACGAATCTTAGAAGATAATGTAGGTTTACGAATAACTCCTCCGACAAAGTGATTATTTACAATTTCACCCAAAAATTTTACCTTAATAATTTCGGCACTAATATCGTCTACTTCACCTAAAATTTTCTTTTTATCATCTTCAAAAACTACGTGTAAATTCATTAAATTAGTAACTAATGGTGTTCCCTCTGGTATTTTAATATGTGCCTCATTATCACTAATATATACAATTTTTCCAAACATTTTGTCATCCCCTCTTCATTAAATAAATTCTTCTATTTTTTCTTTAATACTTTTTTCTATATTTATTTTATCTAAATATCGCATAACCTTTTGTTTCTTTTGATATAACTCTAATTGTTCTTCATAATACTCTAATTTTTCCACTGCTTTGTGTAACTGTTTATTAATCGCATTGCGACTTATACCTAAATTTTCACTCATTTCAGATAAAGATAGATTATTAAAATAATAATCTTCAAAATATTGTTGTTGTTTTGTTGTCAAAAGATTTCCATAATAATCAAACAAATTGACATAATAAATATAATTATCCAATTTGCATCACCAAACCACCAAACAAGAACAACATAAAGATACCTGTCGCAATATAAATAGGTGTAACCCACAAACGGTGATACAACAGATGATTATTATAAGCCATATCAAATAATAATAGAGCAATAAACAATTGTGTCACTACTAACATATCTGGAACAAAAATAGAAATAATAGCTAAGAAAAAAGTTACAAATGCGAGTACCACTTGAATAAATAGTGCCGTTTCTTCTTTTTTATTCTTTTCCATGCCTTCACCTACAAATCTTTAAATAACCCATAAATATATTTTTCAATATCAAACACTCTTAAGTCAGTAATTTTTTCACCTAATCCAATATACTTAACGGGAATACCTATACTTTCTTTAATAGCTAGTACAATACCACCTTTGGCAGTACCATCCAATTTAGTTAAAACAATTCCCGTAATATTGGTAATTTCTTTAAAACTTTTCGCTTGACTAATACCATTTTGCCCTGTGGTCGCATCCATTACTAATAAAGTTTCGTGAGGTCCTCCAGGAATCATTTTTCCAATTACTTTATTCATTTTATCTAATTCTTTCATCAGATTTACTTTATTTTGTAAACGTCCTGCCGTATCAATAAGTACTACATCCACTTGTTCTTTTAACGCTTGTTCTAAACCGTCATAAATCACACTAGATGGATCAGCATTTTCTTTCGATACACATGGAACATCAATTTGTTTTGCCCATAAATTTAATTGTTCCACTGCTCCGGCACGAAAAGTATCAGCAGCAATTAATAACACTTTTTTACCTTCATTGTGCAAGTTATAGGCTAACTTTCCAATGGTCGTTGTTTTACCTACACCATTAACACCTACAAACAATAATACTGTAGGCCCTTCTTCCGCATAATTTATTTTATTTACAATGACATCATTATTAACATAAATAATAAACATTTCATCAACAATAATTTCTTTTAAATCATCTGTATCTAAAATATTTTCGTGCTTTACACGTTTACGTAATTGATTCATAAAATTCATTACCGTATCTACACCAATATCAGCCATAATTAAAATTTCTTCTAATTCTTCAAAATATTCCTCACTAACTTTTTGATATTTCTTACTTAGAAGACTTAATTTAGATGAAAACTCTTTACGTGTTTTTTCTAATCCTTTATCATATACTTCAATTTCTTTTTTTTGTTCTTCACTTTTTCCCGTGAATATATTCTTAAATTTATTAAATATTCCCATAAACTCACCTTTACTTTACTATTTTATTGTACACTAAAATAGAAATTTTTTCCACTAGAATTATTGGTTTCTTATGAATTTATCATTTTTTATTTGTATTTTTCAAAATATATATTCGATTGATAATGATTTAAAGAAACATAAAAAAATTATGACTTTTCTCTTTTACCAAAAAAAGGATTGATAGTGATGACTAGACAAAATCCAAAAAAAAGTTTATAATGATTAAGTCGGTTTGATTTATTCAAACATTCGTTTAATAAATTATAAAGTTTATATTGTTTGTCGGGATTATTTAAAAAAATTGAAATTTATGTTGTGAAACATTGTTTTAATGTTGTTTTTTATATACTTTTTTATAATTTATTACCGAAAGAAAGGAGATTTATGAAGTTTTTTAATAATAACGAGGACACCAAAATCTTTGCCCTTGGTGGACTTGGTGAGATTGGAAAAAACATGTACTGTATCATGTATAAAAATGAAATTATTATTATCGATGCAGGTGTTATTTTTCCAGAGGGCGATTTAATGGGAATTGATTATGTAATTCCTGATTTTACATTTTTAAAAAGAAACGAAAAGAAAATAAAAGGACTATTTATTACTCATGGTCATGAAGATCATATAGGAGGAATTCCTTTTCTATTGCAAGCAGTAAATATACCTGTTATTTATGCGCCTAATCAAGCAGTAGGATTGATTCGTAAAAAGTTAGAAGATCGAAATATTCAGTATAAAAATTTAATTGTATATACAGAAAAAACAAAGGTTAAATTTAAGCATACTAGTGTAGAATTTTTTCAAACAACCCACTCTATTCCGGATTCACATGGAATTGTGGTGCATACACCAAATGGAACCATTGTTAGTACCGGTGATTTTAAATTTGATTTAACACCAATCGGACCTATGGCAAACATTCACAAAATGGCTAGTATTGGATCACGTGGTGTATCTCTATTACTTAGTGATAGTACCAATGCTTTAAATCCTGGAATGAGTATTAGTGAATCTAAAGTAGATGATGCCTTATCAGAGTTGTTTATTAAGAAGAAAAATGGACGTATTATTATTGCCACATTCGCATCTAATATTTACCGTTTAAAACATATTGTAGATACTTGTAAACGAAATGGGCGTAAAATCGCAACTTTTGGTCGTAGTATGGAAAACAATATTGAGATTTCCATTCAAGGAGGATATATTAAACACAAAGATATCTTTATTTCTCCTGAAGAAGCTAATAAACTACCAGACCAAAAAGTTTGCCTACTTTGTACAGGGTCACAAGGTGAACCATTAGCTGCTCTATCACGTATTGCCAATGGTTCTCATCGTCAAATTAAATTAAAACCAAATGATACTGTTGTATTCTCTTCTAGTCCAATTCCTGGAAATGCGATTAGTATTGCACGTACAGTAAATAAACTTTACTTAAAAGGTGTAGATGTATATACAAATACTTCACTACCCGACATTCATACATCTGGTCATGGTAACCAAGATGAATTAAAATTAATGTTACGCTTAATAAAACCAAAATATTTCATGCCTGCACATGGTGAATATCGAATGTTAAAAGCACACGCCGATGCAGCAGTAGAATGTGATATTCCAAGAAAAAACACTTTTATTATGAGTAATGGTGAAGTATTATCGCTATATAAAGGAAAGATTACAAAACATGGAAGTGTGATTGCTGGAGACGTTTACGTCGATGGTAATCGTGTCGGAGATGTTGGGGCAGCAGTTATCAAAGATCGTAAAATAATGGCCAATGATGGTATTGTTGTAGTGATTGCCAATATTGATACTAAATCACATAAATTACTTACAACACCAAATATCACAACTCGTGGTTTCGTATTAGTAAATGATAATGCCGAACTAATTAAAAAATTAGAAGATATTAGTAAACGCGCTATTTTATCTAAATTAAATGGCCCAATCAACTATGGTGATATTAAAAATGAAATTACAGCTCATTTAACTAGTTATATTTATTCTAAAACTGGTCGTAAGCCAATTATTTTACCTGTAATTATGGATGTAAAGAAAAATAATACAAAGAAAAAAGAAACAAAAAAAGAAAATGTTTCTCAAGCTTAAATAAAAAATCAAGATAGTAAAGACGACAATCTAGAAAATATGTCAAGTCAATACAATCTTGATTTTTTTATTATGAAAATTCATTTTGAATTGGCAACCATATCTTGACTGTAGTACCTTGATAAGGTTCAGATTCATATACTATTTGTCCATCGTGAGCTTTAATTATTTCTCTCGATAAACTAACACCTAATCCGGTACCATTTGTTTTAGTAGTAAAAAATGGTTCTTGAATTTTCTGCATCACTTCTTTAGTAATTCCATTACCATTATCTTTGATTTCTAAATAAAACTTATTTTCCTGAGATTTTGTAGTAATTGTAATTTCACCACGACGTTCTTTAGGAATAGCTTCAACACTATTTTTTAACAAATTAATTAAAACCTGTGTCAAACGATTATAATCACCCATAATATAAATATCATCATCCACCAAATTTAAATTACCTTCAATATTATGTTCTTTTAACATTAAACTAAAATTATTCATTACTTCTTCTACTAATACATTTACATCCATATAATCTTTTTCAATTCTTACTTTAGAAATAGAAAGAAAGTCTTGAAGTAGTAATAAAGTACGATTAATTTCATCTTTCATAATGGGAATATATTTTTTACTATGTTTAGGATTCTCAACATCGAACATATCTAAGTACCCTTTACAAACCGCAATAGGATTTTTAATCTCATGCGTAATTCGAAATAGACTAGAACGTATTTTTCGTTCTTGTTCTAAGTCTGTTTTACTTATATAATACTTGGCAATTTCTTCACATTTACCAAATAATTTAATAGTAAGTAATAATGATATGGCAAAAAACAAATATAAAATAACCGCATGGGTAAATGAACCAATGGTTAATTTATGAAGATATAACAAAGGCCATAAATAACAAATAAATTTTAAGCTAATAAATGTAATTGTAAATATCATAGAATCACATTTTCGTCTATTTATAAATAAATGAATTAAATAATATAATGCATACTCTATCATAAAATAATACCACGCGATTGAAAAATATTGACTCAAATAAACAACAATTACACTAGATATAATAAATGGTGTCATAGTACGACGTTTCAAATAAGAAATAACCAGAGGAACATTAATTAATACTACTGTAAAAGGTAAATTAGATGAAACGGAAAAACGTATAATTAAATATAATGAAGATAAAATCGCGACATCTAAAATTAAATCATTTTCCCTTCTTTCGACATTTCTTTGAAAAATAAGATAAAAAAGATATAAAAGTAATGGAAAGAGACAAAAAATAATATTTATAATTATTGTTTCAAATAAATTCATACAATCACCTCATTGTTATTGTACACGATTGTCTTGTCGAAACATGTCGAAAAAAGAAAAAAATGACATTTTTTGTCATTTTAAATCTTTCATATATTTTTCGAATTGTTTTGCATTTTCTCCTAAAATAATTTTTAGTTGATTTTCAATTTCGACAATACCTCTAGCACCTAACTTTTGGATACCATCTTTGTTCACTTTGGTAACATCATGAACATTCACAATAAAACGTGATTTATTAAATTCATATCCAATAATATTAGAGGCACCACCTAAATAACTAATTAATTTATTAGCTTCTAAGCGAAAATCCTTTTTCTTCGCACGTGTAATTGCGAGCGCAATAACAACTAAAATAATAATAATAATAATATATTGCATATATTCCATATTCTTCACCATCATCATTATACTACAAAACTTAAAAAATAAATAGTTTTTTATCGTTTTAATTGTATAAATAAGATTTTTAGTGTAATATATTTAATGGTGATTCTATGAAGAAAATTTCAAAATATAAAATTGACAAATGGGTTCTTATCCCTTTAATTATATTAGCTATTATTAGTATTGTAACTATTTATAGTGCCGGAACAATTTTGCCAAGCTATCTTCAAAATCTAGCACTTCGCCAATTTATTTGGTATGTAGTTGGGTTTGGTCTTGCTTACTTTATGATGTTCATTGGTAATGACTTTATTTATGATCATGCCTGGGCATTATATGGAATTGGAGTTCTTTCCCTTATTGGCTTATTCTTTTTTGGAACTGATATCAATGACGCCAGGTGTTGGTACACAATTCCCGGAATTGGAACTATACAGCCTTCGGAATTTATGAAGATAATTCTTATTATTACTTTAGGAACTGTTATTCATGACTTTAATGAAAACTTTAGTAATCCTAGTTTAATGGAAGAATTCAAATTTCTCCTAAAAGTAGGAGTCATTGTTCTAATACCAAGTATTCTTACCTTTCTTCAACCAGATACCGGTGTTGTATTAATTTATTTATTAATTACTTTTGTTATGTTATTCATATCGGGAATACGATATCGTTGGTTTGTTATTGCGATTGCTTTACTATTTACATTAGTAGCTATCGTTTTAGGAATCTACTTTATCAATCAAGATCTTTTTGTTGATATCTTTGGGACATCATTCTTTTTACGTGTTGATCGTCTACTTGATTGGTCAAATAAATCGGGGTATCAATTAGAAAATGGGTTACTATCTATCGGTTCAGGTGGAATTTTTGGAACTGGTATTCGTAATACTCCACTTTATTTTCCAGAAGCACAAACCGACTTTGTATTTGCAGTATACGCATCTAACTTCGGATTTATTGGTTCAATGTGTTTGATTCTACTTTTATTATTCTTTGATATCCGTTTAATTCAAATCGCATTAAAAAGTCGATCTAATAAAAATAAATATGTAATTGCGGGTATTGTAGGAATGCTTATATATCAACAAATTCAAAATATCGGTATGACAATTGGATTAATGCCTATCACAGGAATCACATTACCATTCATTAGTTATGGAGGATCTTCCCTACTTAGTTATATGATTATGGCAGGAATTATTTTTAATATTTCTAATGAAACATTACGATATACAAATTAAAAATCTTATCTTCTAATGAAATACCCATTTAAGGTAGACTTTAAATAAAAAATCCTATTTTATAATTTATGATAGAATCGTTTTCCCAAAATGGAAGTTATATCTAACTTAAAATATAATTTCATTACAAAAAAATTATAAACATGGAAGATTAAAATGAACTGGACCCCATTTAATGGACAAAGAAAAAAAGCAAGTTATTGTCCAAGTTGAAATTATTATAAACTG
>CALVJM010000016.1 GCA_944332155.1 uncultured Bacilli bacterium | reverse complement strand
TTCAACATTTCAACTTCTAACTTAGTAACTAACTTAACAAAATCTGTATAATTACCAGTTGTATGTGCTTTATCTAAAGCTTCATAATATTTTAATCTTGACTCTTTCTTTATAATTACAGGATTATATCCACTATTCATCAAATCTAAATTCATAAGTAGTCTTGAAGTTCTCCCATTACCATCTACAAATGGATGGATTTTAACTAATTCTCCGTGTAATAGAGATGCTCTGATTATAGGATGATATCCACTCCAAGTATTATAAGTTAATATTAATTTTTCCATTAATTCGGGAATTTTTAAATAATCTGGAGGAATATGTATTGTACCTTTAATAGTTACATTTTCTTTTCTATATCTTCCAGCATTTTCATTATCAATATCTTTTAAAATTAATTGATGAATATTCTTTATGTTCCATTCAGTTATCGGATTTTCATCTTTAACAATTTCATCTAAATATAAAATTGCTTTTTCATGATTTATTGCTTCTAAATGTTCTTTAATCGATTTACCTCCAACTGTTATTCCTTCTAAAACAACTTGCGTTTCTCTAAGGGTTAGAGTATTACCTTCAATTCCATTACTATTATAAGTCCACTCTAAATTAACAGACTCTTTTAAAGATTTAATAGTTTCTTTTGACAAAGGTCTTTTTTTATCTAACATTTCTTTTAATTTGTCTACTTCAGAAAAAAAGTCTTCTTTTAAATCAATTATAAAATTACTATCATCAGGTTTAATAATTCTTTTATCAACTGGTTTTGCAGCATCAATAGGAATATTCCAACTATTTCCAACTTTAACTGCACCTTCAATTCTATCTTCAGCTAAAAGTTGTCTAATTCTTCGCTCGCTAATATTCCACTTTTCTACAGCCTCTTTTGTAGTCATATAATTCATGATTAACACCCTTTCTTTATAATTATACATTTTAATTCTTTTTCTAACTTCTTTGATAATTTTCCAATAGAAAAATAATCATATATCATAGTGACAAAATTTTCCTTCTAGTAAATAATAGGGATGAAAAAATTTGCATATTATCAACTCATTTAAAGATTATATCTAAATCATCATCTTCTAATAAAATCAAATCCATATTTTCGCTTCCGAAATAATTATACCGAAAACGGTAGTATTTGTCAACGTTTTATACCGGCTACGGTAGTTTTACTTAAATTGTATTTCTCTTTTCTTCCATAATGATTTCTTACATTATTTTATTCTACATAAGCAAATTTTATTTAAATTATAACATTATATTTAAATTTAATAGTAATATTTCTATATTTATCTATTAACTCTTTTTAGGTTTATTTAAATCTTACCCTTTCTGTATTAAATTACTATTATACAAAATAAAAAGGTGGCACTCACCTTTTCTGTTTTACTATATATTACTTTGTGAATTGTCCTTGTAGCGCGATATATCGTTGGAAAAAGATATTACTAATTTTTCTTCCTAAACGATAAACATCTTCACCATTTGCATTATAGGAATCGTTAAAATTATGAATGAAAATACATAAAACATAATCACCATACTTGGTAGAAACAATTCCTCCATCATTACGCACTTGATTTTCTTTTCCACTCTTAGTTGCGACATAATGAATCAATTCGGAATTGGATTTTTGAAGAGTTTTAGAAATACCATCACCAACCATTTCGTGATACTTTCCTTTCTTCATAATAGCGATAATCTGATTACTAATGGAAAAATCCCATAATTCTTTTTTGATAATCTTTTCAAACACTAACGCATAATCGCTCGCCGTTGTTTTACTGAAAGGTTTAGAATGAGAATAATCAAACAGTCCATAAAGTTCCGTATTGGTACATCCGATTTCTCTTATCGTTTGATTAATACGTTCAATACCTAAATAATCAATCATCATGTTTATAGCTACATTATCACTTATAACCATCATAAGTGTGGCAACATTAATCACCGATAACTCTACTCCAGGGGAAAGCAAATGTAAAACTCCACTACCAATTACATCGTACTTTTCTTCATAAATTAGAGTATCCGTTAGATTCTTTTCTTTAAAATAAAGGGCACGCATCAATTCTACCAAAATGAATACTTTTATACAACTTGCTGGATTTTGTACTTCTGAACTATTCATTTCTAAAGTATGACCTTTTATATCTGATGCATATATGGATACCTCACCATTAAAATTTATCAATTCATTTTCAATTAATTGCTTTAAATCATTCACTTTCTATCACCTCAGTTATTTTCTAGAAGTTTACTATCTCCTGTCTTATAATCAATTTCAATTCCATCTTGGACATTATATACAAAAACATTAAAACATACTTCGCCACAATGATCTTCTACGGAACTAGCTTCTATTTGAACTCCTTTAGCGACCAAATTATCATTTTCAAATACGGGTGTAACACGATATAAAACATGATTATTTGTCGTTTGAACATAATCTGCCACTTGATTTTCAAATTCTAACATTCCTTCGGTATTCATTTGTCTTGTACAAGTGATTAAATTCTTTTCATTCGCATTTTCACCGGTTAATTGATAACCAATTAAATGACAACGATTATACAAATATTTTCCTGATACAATATCGTATTTAACAGTGTGCCAACCTGATGGTTTAATTTGACCAATACTTCCTCGCTCTTCCATAGGCATAGTTTCTTTTCCAACGTTGGCAAAAGCTACTCCACAACGATTTAGCGAATCTAACTCACTATACTCTTCAAAAGTTTCTGGTGTATAATCTCCTTCTGAAAAATCTGGTTGATTATTCTCTAATACTACATACGATGAGCCATTATAATCAGGAATACTTTCTATTTCATAAGATACCGTTTGTGTTTGCTCGTTAGCATCAAAAAGATTTCTAATATCTTGTTCAAAATAAACAGCACCACTCATCACTAAAACAAGACAAAGTGAGAGGAGTGCTTTTGTTGGGTTCTTCTTCCTTCTTGCCATATTCTCTACCTTCTTTATTTTTATTTTATCATTTTTCATTGACAAAAAAAAGGTCTTACGACCAATTATCTAGGTACGCGCAAGACCATCTACCGACAATACAACACCTGAAATATAACTTGCCATATCACTCGCTAAAAAGACAAAAGCATTCGCAATATCTTCGGGTTTCCCAATTCTTCCAAGAGGAATCATTTGAATTAAAGGTTCAATCATTTCTTTCGGTAAACTGCGAACCATATCCGTTTCAATAATACCAGGGGCAACAGCATTCACACGAATACCGAAAGGAGCTAGTTCACGGGCTAAAGACTGTGTCATTCCATTTACAGCAAATTTACTGGTTGGATACATAACACCAGATGGTTGACCATAGATACTTACCATAGAGCTAGTATTCAGTATGACTCCTTTGGTTTCTTTTAAATAAGGAAGTATAACTTTTGAACAAGTAAACACCGATTTAATATTTAAATCACTAACCTTATCGTATTCTTCTTCAGTATAATCTTCTAATTTTGTTTTAGAAGAGATACCGGCATTATTAACTAATATATCAATATGTCCATAAGTATCTTTAATTTGTTTAAATACAGAAGATAACGCTTTTTCATCCGTTAACTTTGGATAAAATCCATCTACTTTGGAATATTTTTTTCTTAAAGTTTCTAATGCATTATTCACCGTTTCTTCTCGAGAACCAAATAAAATTACTTGAGCCCCATTTTCTAAAAACTTCTCTACAATCGCATAACCAATTCCTCTCGTTCCTCCTGTTACAACTGCGACTTTTCCTTCTAACATTATATCTTCCTCCTATCATTATTGTTATTATACCCAATTTTAAACAAAAAGAAAACAGAGAAAACTCTGTTAATTATTCACTCCATGATGTACACATGGTGAAGATGGTGTTAGAGGTTGGATAGAATATCCATTATCTAAGTAATACTTTATTTTAGCTTCTAAAGAATTAACTGTCGCATATTTATTACCAGAATCATGCATAAGCAAATTCACGACTTCATGTTTAGGTGAATAAGTCATTACATTGTTCATTTGTCGTTCCTCATTCGCACCTGCGGCATCTTCACTATCAACATTCCAATCGTGATAATAAAATCCTCTTTCTTCCACTAATTGGGTAAGTCTTGTCATAATACCTGGATTAAAGCGACTCACGGTATTAGAACTTCCCCCAGGGAAACGAATAATCGTAGAACGATATCCAGTAATATTATAAACTTTATCTTGAATAGCTTGTAAATCTGCGAAATACGCATCCTCACTCCCATATATTTCGTGATAATTATGACTTGATGTGTGTAATCCAATCGTATGTCCTTCATCATATGCACGTTTAATTAAATAATCATATTGTGAATTTTGATTAGTTACAAAGAAAGTTGCTTTTACATTATATTTTTTTAAAATATCTAAAATTTCTGAGGTTCTTGGCGAAGGACCATCATCAAACGTTAGATAAACCACTCTATTTCCTGTCACAACTGGTGGTTGTGGTGGTGTCTCTTTTTTTGCTTTTTCTTCTTTTAAAGCTGCTTCTTGTTGCTTCAACTGTTCTTCTTTTTGGGTTAATTTATCTATTTCTTTTTGCATTTTTTCTACTTCATCTGTTACAACTTGTACTTCTTTTTGGGAAGTTTTATTTTCTTTTCGAATCGTAAATAAAGTTTCTATATTTTTTTCAAGTTGATGTAATTTTATATTTTTCTCTGTAATAGATTGATACATTAAAACATCAACAATTAGAAAAAATAGAATAGAAATAATTAATAAGACGATTCCAAAACGTTTCCACTCATTCATACTAATTGTGTAATTCTTTCTCTAAATTTTTAATGTTTTCTTCTAAAGTTGTAATAGATGATTCTAAATTTTTCTTTTTTTCTTTTAAAGCTTCTTTTTCTTGTTGTTTTTGTTCTTGTTGTGTTTTTAATTTTTGTTTTAATTTTTTCTCATTATTTAAATTAGTTCTATATTCTGTCATTTCGTTTCTATAATCATCTAATTTTTGATTGATACGATATAAATGCATTACACTCGCACCAAAAAAACAAAATAGTATAAATAATATTCCAATCATGATGAATACAACACATTTCTTCACACACATCACCATCTATTATTATATCATTAAACTATTATTTTTAAACGTAAAACATATTTTTTTAGAAAAAAGGGAGGTAATTATTGACTTTCATTGGGCTTTACGATAAAATTATGTATGTAGTCATTTGGAGTAGTACTCAAGAGGCTGAAGAGGCGCCCCTGCTAAGGGTGTAGGTCGGGCAACCGGCGCGAGAGTTCAAATCTCTCCTACTCCGCCATATATGAAAATAAATACGAGAAATTAGTTTCTCGTATTTTTATTTATACTTCTGTACATGGTTCACACTTTACCCATGTTTCTCTATTTCCTATTTTTATTTTACAAGCATTCGACTCTTTATCAACAGCTAATACAGTAAACACACCTGGGATTTTTATAAAATGTCCTGTATCACAAACTTGATCTTTTGTGGCAACACCTTGTTTATCTACTTCAATACATGGAGTAGCATCAATATAGTTATAGTCTAAAAAAGGTGTATCTGCGAGTTCGTTACAAGCAACAGCATTTTTGCTCGCACTAACCGCACTAATTTTGTAAATTCCACGTAATTCGACTTTACTACCAACATGTAAGACTTGATCTATCACTTCATTTTGTAAAGCAACCTGACTCTCTTTTTTCCATGATAAACCGCCATCATTAATAACACGATAAGCATCAGGCAAACATAAATATTCATTCGGTCTTACAGCATTATAAATCATATACACTCCTTGTTTATTTTTATACCAGCCACCAGTTACAAATCTTCCTCTAGCTATTTCCATATGACAATGATTTCCGGTCGCATTTCCACTAGTTCCTTCTGCACATAATCGTTCACCCTGTTTAATAATATCACCAACTTTATGACGTTGTTTATTATCGTGCCCAAACAAAGCAGTTAAATAGCTTTGTTGACCATTGGCACATAACACAGGTTCCAATGATTCAAACCAATACCAAATACCATAAGAAGCATTATCTACTTTACGAATAACTCCAGTAAATGGAGCTAATACCCAGTCAATCCCTTGATCTTCACCTTTCATATCTAACGCATAAGCTCCGGCATGAGTACCTTGATTATAACCTTGAGTAATATTCATCGTTGGCATCGGATATTTCGCTTTTTCCAAAAACATTCTCCCCCTTTCGTTATTAATATATTCATACTCTTTAATAGCAACCAATTACTTCAACTAAAAAAGTTTCCAAAATCAATTGGAAACTTTATATTTTTTATTCACTTTCTTTTGCTGTTTTTTTCTTGCTTGGATTAATATCATAAAAATCTCTTACTTTTGTTTCTAACTCTTCACGTAAATCGGCATTATTTTTTAATAACTCTTTTACATTCTCTTTTCCTTGTCCTAATTTTTCACCATTATAAGCATACCAAGCTCCACTTTTATCAATAATACCAGCTTCACTAGCCATATCGATAATTTCACCATTCTTAGAAATTCCTTCACCATACATAATATCCAAACTACAATTTTTAAATGGTGGAGCCATTTTATTTTTTACTACTTTCACATTAGCTTTACTACCAATTACTTCCGTACCTAATTTCAATTGTTCCCCTTTACGAATCTCTAGACGAACAGATGCATAAAACTTAAGAGCTCTTCCTCCAGGTGTTGTTTCAGGATTTCCAAACATTACCCCTACTTTTTCACGTAATTGATTAATAAATATCGCAATGGTATTTGTTTTACTAATAACACCAGATAATTTACGTAGTGCTTGACTCATTAAGCGAGCTTGTAATCCCACGTGAGCATCTCCCATCTCACCTTCAATTTCAGCTTGAGGTACTAGTGCAGCAACTGAATCAATAACAATTACACTAATAGCCCCACTACGAACTAAAGCTTCACAAATCTCTAGTGCTTGTTCTCCATTATCTGGTTGTGATAATAGTAAATCATCAATATCAACCCCAATTTTAGCCGCATACTGTGGATCCAAGGCATGTTCCGCATCAATAAATGCCGCTTTCCCTCCTGCTTTTTGTGCTTCCGCAATCGCATGTAGTGCGAAGGTTGTTTTACCACTTGATTCAGGTCCATATATTTCAATAATACGACCCTTTGGATATCCGCCAATTCCTAATGAACGATCTAACATTAAAGAACCACTAGAAATAACATCAATCTCTCTATGTGTTTGTTCTCCAAGTTTCATTACAGAACCTTTTCCAAATTGTTTTTCTATATCTTGCAATACTTTACTTAAAGTATCATCTGGCTTATTACTTGCTTTGGCCATGTTGTTTTCCTCCTAACCTACATTTTCATTGTATACTATATTCTACTTCTTGTCAATACCAAAAGCGAACATTTGTATGTAAAAAATTAATTTTGTTTTTCTAACAAACTAGCTATAGTATACCAGAAAAATACAAATGAAAAACAAAGTTAACTAAAAAAATAGTTATTCAAACTATTTTTTATCTTTTGTTGGAAAAATTATATGGCGATTTAAATAATAATATTGTACTCCACTAATAATAGATAATACAGCTGCAATAATTAATAAGAAATCAGAAACTTTCAAATTCCATAATTCAAAAGGTAAATTATAAAATAAAGTTAATGTAATTCCTACCATTAAACAAGCGGTCTTCCATTTACCTGATTTAATAGCAGCCACCACTTCACCTTTACTAGCAGCTAGCATTTTAATAGAATTTACAATACTATCGCGAACAATAACCACAACTGCGATTATAGGATGAATAAATCCACTCGCACATAGAATGATCAATACTGAGTTTACTAACACTTTATCTGCAATTGCATCAATTAATTTTCCAAAATCAGTTACTAAATTATATTTTCGGGCAATATATCCATCAACAAAGTCCGTAAGAGATGCGATAATAAATAAGACTCCGGCAATTAAGTATTTTACATTAATTACCATCGCTTCATTTACAAAAATAACAGGCATTTCAATTCCAGCCGCATCAAATGGAAAAAGTAATACAATCATGATTATAAATGCCATAAAAATACGTGACATTGTTAATTTATTAGGTAAATTCATATCCGTTCCTCCTATTTAATTACATTTGTTTCTGTATCACTTGTCTTAGGTACAAAATCATCGTGATTAATTAATGACACAAAACAATAACCAATCACTAATAACAACAATACAATAATTCCATACGTAACAAATGGAGAAACAAAAAACGTTTTTTTTCTTTCTAACGTATACGGTGAGACAATCTTTTTTTGTTGTGTTTTCTTTTTCTTATCCATTTTTTTCTTTGCTTTTTTAATATCATTTAGTGAGATTTTAGAAGTGTAATCAAATAAATATTCATTATATTCGTCTACCATTTCTTCGTAATCCAAACCTAAATACTTCGCATAATCACGAATAAAATACTTTAAGTAAAAAACATCTTTAAACTCATCTACATTTCCAGCTTCTAAATTCTCTATTTGTCTAGGACGCATTTTTAAATCTTCCGCTGCTTCTTCAATAGATACACCGATACTCTCACGAGTTTCTTTTAGTCTTTCACCAATTTCTTTCAAATTCTCACCACCTTTATTAAACCAAATAAAAATAATACTTTATAAGCCATGTTCTGTACCTATTTATTAGGTGACAAACATTTATCTATCGTTACCGATCCCAGTATCAATTCTTTATTCTCGATACTTAGGTTCCCCTACCAAATTTGGGTTTCTCGCTCATGGGGTTTACCGCGTTCCACTATTATCTTTCGATAAGCATCGTCACTATGGCACTTTTATACCTAGAACCATATCATAAAGACTTAGGTTCATCGGAGCCGTTAGTCAAAGACTACTATAGGTTATTTTTTCCCTATACATGAACACTAAAGTCATCGCAGACTTTGCGAGCATGGACTTTCCTCTACTTATATATATAAGCAGCGTTTGTCAAAGTATTATCTTTCTTCTTTACCATAAATAATTTTTTCTAAATTAGAAATACGTCTTAATAAATCTGCATTTGTAACTTCATTACTACTAGATTCACTAATCACATCTAATTTAGTACGTAATGCGCGAAGTTCTTTTTTGAGTGCGATATTTTCTTCGATAAGTTCTTTTTTATCAGTATCTAATTCTTTTACAATCGCATCCATCTCTTCATAATCACGTATAATGATATCTAAGTACTTATCCACTTCCTGTGGACGATAACCACGTGTATCAATCTTAAATTCTTTCTCCAAAATATCTTTTGGTGTTAACATCAATCTTTCTTGATACATAGTACTTCCCTCCTCTTTATCCAATATATCTATATTTTCTCAAAAAAAAGCCAATTTGTCAATTGACTTTTTCTATACAGAAAGTTCCGTTTCTTCTTTCTTTTCTAAACATAAATGAGACATCAATTTCAAGTAACGAACATCTTCTAACATATCACATAAAATGATTTCGATATGATCTTTCATGTCCACTAGAATCACCTCTAGTAAGACTATAACAAGTTTTCGTTTCTTTGTCTTTTCTTTCGACAGAACTAGTTAAAACTTTTAGTGTCCGCCAAAAAAAGTTCCTAATAATATTAATATAATTCCTAAAACTGTTCCAATATATGCATATTTCTTTTCATGGGCATCTATAATATGTGGTAATAATTCTATAAATACAATATATACTAACATTCCACTTGTTAAACTTAATAAAATACCTAATACTAAATCATTTAATAATTCAGCTTTAAAAATAAGCATTAACAAACCACCAATAAAAGTAGATAAAGCCATTAATATAACTAATATCATCGTTTTTTTCTTATCTTTATTAGTGTGATATAAAGTTGAAGTAATGGCCATTCCCAACGGAATATTATGAAGCCCTATTCCCACACACATCAACATACCAGTAGAAAATGAAGCAGATACAGTCCCAAACACAGCCATTCCTTCTATAATATTGTGTAATATAACGGCAACACTAGAAACTAATCCTATATGAAATAAATTATTTCGCACTTCTTTTTTTCGATGGTCATGGTGAGCATGATGGGCATGATCAGGGATATAAGCATCCAATATTTTTAGCAACATAAATCCCAAACACACACCTAAAATTAAAATCATTACGGAAATACCATTATTTCCTAACACTGATAACATTTCATAGGCTTCTGGCGCAATTTCAAACACCAGTAATAACACCATAATACCAAGCGCAAGACCAATTGAAAATTCAATTAATTTAGTACTATTTTTAAAAAAGAAAACTAGACTCGAACCAAATAAAATAAAAAAACCTAACCCGAGTGTAACACCAAGTCCTAAAATATTTTCCATATTTTCCCTCACTTCTGTTCACATTTTATCACATACATAACTAATTGTAAATGTACATTTTATGCGGGTTATGATACAATAATAACGGAAGTGATAGGATGAAAAAAAGGAAACAAAAAATAATATTTATTATAATGATAATCGCAGTACTACTAGTTATAAGTGTAATTATTTGGTATCTATTTACCAACCAAAAGATAGAATACAAAGAAAGCATTACTATTCAAGTAGGTGATCAAGTACCTACTACAAGTGATTATTTTAAAGATATCAATGATATAAACACAAAAAAAATCAAATGGCAAAAACTTACATTAGAAGATGGTAAAGCATATACAACTGGAACTTATAAGGGAATAATTACTTATCATGGTAAAAAGATTACATTAAACTTAATTGTAAAAGATAAAGAAGCACCTAAAATCGAACAAAAAGAAGATATCGTGATTGAACCTGCTGCAGATATAGATTTACTTAAATTTTTTGATATTACCGATAACAGTCATGATAAAATAAGCACTGAAATCATAGGTGATTATGATACTAATACGGAAGGTGAATACAGTCTTACTTTACAAGCAACAGATAAAGCTAACAATAAAACACAACATGATTTTACTTTAACTGTACAACAACAAGTTGGAAATACCGTAGGTAAAACTAGTAAAGGATATAATATTCAAAATATTGATGGAATTTACTATATCAATAATATTCTAATCGCCAATAAATCATATGACTTACCAAGCACATACGCTCCAGGAGCTTTATTAGAAGAGTTTAATATTGCCTTTAGTGAAATGCAAGAAGCTGCAAAACAAGAAGGAATCAATATCAATATTGTTAGTGGTTATCGCTCTTATACAAAACAAAACAGTTTATATAATAATTATGTAGCCAAAGATGGAAAAGCAGCTGCTGATACCTACTCTGCTCGTCCTGGACATTCAGAACATCAAACTGGACTTGCTGCTGATTTAAATATGGTTGATACTAGTTTTGAAAATACCGCTGCCGGTATTTGGCTTGCGAATAACTGTTACAAATATGGATTCATCTTACGTTACCCAAAAGGAAAAGAAGATATTACAGGATATATTTATGAACCTTGGCACTTCCGTTTTATTGGTGATGAAGCTAAGAATTTATATAACAACGGAAATTGGATTACACTAGAAGAATACTTAGGAATTGATAGTGTTTATAAATAAAATAATAGTAAATTATTATAAGTAAAAAGGTAAAACTAGTAATCAATGAAAAAGGAAGAACTATTTTCTTCCTTTTTACATATAATAAAACAGACATAATTAAATTCAAAAATACAAATGACAGGAATTGACAAAACGTGGTCAATAGTGTAAAATGAAATTACACGATTTATAAATGATTTGGGTCTATAGCCAAGTGGTAAGGCATGGGACTGCAACTCCCTGATCGTTGGTTCAAATCCGACTAGGCCCTCCAATATATAAAAAAACTCGAATTTTTAATTCGAGAATAATAAATGCTAACTAGAAATAGTTAGTTTTTTTATGAAAATGATAATTATTTTTCTCTATACATTATTATAACAATTAGTTTAGAAAAAACATTTTACATTTACTAACAAAACAGGTTTACTGTTTTTTTCTTTAAAAACTAAATAATGTAACCTACAATTAAATAGGAATCTAAATGATAATTTTGTATAAAAAAAGTTCATTTTCTTTTTGAACTTTTCTTTAATTCAAAGACAATATCTGCTTGGCTAGCTACATTTTTCGAATGAGTCACAATAATCACACATTTATTTTGTTTATGAGCGAGTTCAGTAAATATTTCCATAATATCATTTTCCGTTTCATGATCAAGATTACCCGTTGGTTCATCTGCGATTATAATATCTGGATTATAAGATAAACTACGCGCTATTGCTACCCTTTGTTGTTCACCCCCAGATAGTTTTAATACACGACGATTAGCCTTGGTTTGATCAATTCCTACTTCCTCCAATAATTGAATCGCTTTTTCCTTTTTATTTTCTTTAATATGATTAATCTCCATAGATAAAACAACATTTTCTAAAGCAGTTAAGTGAGGAAGTAAATTAAACGACTGAAAAACAATTCCAATAGAATGACTACGATAATAATCTAAATTAATAGCATTTAATTCTTTACCTTGATATATGATATTTCCTATTTTGTACTTTTCTAAACCCGAAATCAAAGACAATAATGTTGTTTTACCACTTCCACTACGTCCTTTAATCGCATACACTTTCCCTTTTTCAAAGGCAAAAGAAATATCTTTTAAAACATATTCATTACCATCATCATACATATAAGATACATTTTTTAATTCTAATACATTCATATTATGACCTCTCTCTCAATATTGTTAATGGTGAAAATCTAGCTATACTTACAATGGCAGATAGACTACTAATAACAGTTAATAACAAACCTATTCCAAATAATTGTAAAATGACTTTAATATCTACTACGGCATTCATAGATGTAACTTTATCTAAACTCATTACACCATTCATTCTTCCGCCATCTCTACCCATAGGGCGATTCGCTTCTTCTCCTTGTGGACCACCAAAATTCTGTTGAACTTGTGTTTGGGCTTGTTGGGAAGATTCAATTTCATTTTCTAGTAAGTAATTAGCTGTTGGAACAGATAATACAGAACCTATTCCAATTCCTAAAGTAATACTAATGAAAGTTACAATTAATAATTCCACTACAAATTGACAACTTACACTTAGTTTTGTCATACCTATAGTACGTAATACACCAATTTCGTATTTACGTTCACGAACATTAATCATATTCAGTACAAATAAAACTACACCTCCAATAATTAAAGTTATGATAAGAAATACGCCTGCGAAATGTGCAACATTCTGAATCGATGCCGTTTCACTATTAATTGTTTCTAAATTAGTTTGTACTTGATAATACTCGGATAAACCTTTGTTTGCCAATTCCTCACTAAAAGAATCAACAACATCTTCACTTGTTAAAATAAAAGTTGGTGAAAGTATCATTGATATATCTTCATCCAGCGTACGAATAACTTCACTTACTGTTTTATTCGTAATAATCATATTCGCTGAATCTGAAAACATTTGACCCATACTATCACTATCTTCTTCATTCTCTTTATAAATTCCCGTAATCTTTAAATCATAAGTGAGTTCTTCATTATTTGGGCTAATTAACGTAATTGTATCTCCAACTTTTAAATCATTACTCGAAGCTAGTTCACTACTAATAATACAACTATCACTAGTAAAGTCACTACTCACTTCACCATCACTAATAGTATACTTACCACTAATAAAATCACTCATTGATTCGTAAGAATCATATCCCATAACAACAAAGTCACCGGAATTCATATCATCAGCTTTTTTATCCATACGTTTATCATCACTATTTGAACTAGATAACTTTTCAATATTCGCATTCATATTAAAACGATATGTATAGTAATAGTTTTTTACATATTCACTATCACCATACTTTTCAATCTCAGAAACGGTTAAGGATTCAATTTCTGGCATTTGAGGTTTTTCTTGTTCACTTTGTTCATCCTCTGTTGGTTTTTCACCAGGTGTAAAATCCTTCATCATATTATCACGATTCATACCCAAAGTAGCTTCGATGTCATACTTACTATTGTAAGAATTGACTAATTGATCTGCCGAACTACGAATTGCTAATGTTATACAAGTCGCGATTGATAACACAAGAATAATAATCCCTATTAAAAGATTTCTTCCCTTATTACGAATCAACGATAACCAAGCGTTTTTAATGATATACATATAAATCTCCTCCCAACGTCATAATATTTAAAAAACATGTTTTTTTTGTGAACAAAAGAAAAACTTTTTTTGAAAGTCTCTCACTATGAATTTATTTTTTTTACGTAAATTTTCTAAAATTATGTTCAGCCCCCTTTAAAAAAACTCTATTTTATTGTATAATGTTGTGTAGCTTAAAAATAAGGAGGACGTATGAAAAATTTATTTAAAATGATGAAAAAAAATAAAATTATGTTGTTTATTATGATTATTTTAGGACTCGGATGTATTGTAGGTACAGGATTTTTAATTTATGCCCTTTCACTACTTTCGGGAATTGAAAATACACTTCGTATGATAGCAAGTGGTATTCTAATCATTGTATTGATTGCTATTTTACTATTTAGTATGAAAGCACTCATAAAAAATAAACCAATAAGCTATTTAATAATCATTATTATAAGTATTATTTACTGTGGTGGAACAGGTTACGTTGGCTTTCAAATTTATCAAGCTTATGGTAGCCTTAACAACTTCACTTCTAGTGAAACTACATATTCATCTAGTATTGTTACATTAAAAGATAACAAGGTAGATGACATTAAAGACTTAGGTAATTCTAAAATTGGTATTCTAAATGATAAAAACAGTGTTGATGGATATCAAATTCCACAAGAAATCATCAAAGAAGAAAATTTAAAAGTTAAAACTGTAGATTATGATAGTTATGCGGATTTATTAAATGACTTATATGAAGAAAAAATTGATTATGTCTTCCTTCCAACTAACTATACTGTCTTATTTAAAAACTTAGAAGGATTTGACGACTTAGAAAGTAAGACAAAAATAATTTATACTAAAGATAAAAAAGTAAAAAGTAAAAATAGTTCAGGGGGAAAAATTACAAAACCATTTACGATTTTGTTAATGGGTGTAGACTCTGAGTTAGAAAACATTCAAGGAGCTTCATTTAATGGAGATTCCCTAATGTTACTTACTTTTAATCCAGATACTTTAAATACAACAATTTTAAGTATTCCACGTGATACTTATGTACCAATTGCTTGTTTTAAAAATAAACGTAAAAATAAAATCACTCATGCTGCTTGGTATGGAGAAGATTGTATGATTGATACTATTTCTGAATGGACAGGTATTAATATTGATTACTATGTTAAAATCAACTTTAAAGGTGTAGTTAAATTAGTTGATGCCTTAGGTGGTATTGACGTAGATGTTCCAATTGAATTCTGTGAACAAGATAGTAATCGTAATATGAATAACCAAATTTGTTTATCCCCTGGTCAACAAACTTTAAATGGTGAACAAGCACTTGCCCTATCAAGACACCGAAAAACAATTGATGACTTTAGACGTGGCCAAAATCAACAATTAGTAGTTAAAGGACTTATGAATAAAGTTAAATCAATTCGTAGTGTCGATACTATTCAAGAATTATTAGCTACATTAAGTAATAATATGGAAACAAATATGTCAACATCTGAAATCTTATCACTTTATGATGTTGCGAAAGACATTGCTGTAAAATCACAAGATATGCCAATCGAAGATTTATTAACGATGCAAAGACTATACATTAGTGGATATGACCAATATATTTATGATTATAGTGCGATTGATGGTCAAGGTACTCGTATGAGACTTTACAACTTTGTTGCTTATGAAGGAAGTAAAAATGATGTTGTAGATGCAATGAAAATCAA
The DNA here is from genome assembly GCA_944332155.1 of uncultured Bacilli bacterium. GTDB lineage: Bacteria > Bacillota_I > Bacilli_A > RF39 > UBA660 > Pelethosoma. Next base: position 3,550 of record CALVJM010000016.1, on the reverse strand, counting down.
TCTTGGTCTAAAAGAACCAGAAATCATTAAAAACTTTAGTTTCAATGTTGATACACCTTATGAAGAGACTGTAATTGGTCAAGGAGAATATGATGAAGCTCATATGGCTATTCTTCCATCCTTTATTGGATATGATGCTTCACGAGCTACTTCTTATGGAAATACATACGGATTCTCTGTCAACATTAAATATACAAGTTCTACTAGTGGTCGTGTTGGTCAAATTATTAATCAATCCGCACCAGAAGGCATGGATGTTGATTATGTTGGAAAATTAACCATTACAGTTATTGATAAAGTAATTGGCAATAAAAATACCACACCAAAAGATGATGATACAGAAAATAAACCACCAACTACTCCACCTAAAGATGAAGGAGATAATGGAACTGAAGAAAAAAAATGTCCAATTACATCTTGCCCAGACGGAGAAGAACTAATCAATCCAGATTCACCAGATTGTTCTTGTGAAGTTATCAATCCTCCAATACCTGGAACCCCAGGAGATGGAGAAACCGAATAAAGGATATTAATTTATCCTTTTTTTGTATGTTATAAAATATTTATCATATATTGTATTGAGGAAGTGATTTATGTTAAAGTGGTTAAAATTATTATTTCAAGATTTTGCCCTATTTACAGCAGCTTACTCAAATAATGTATTTCCAGATCCATTATCAAAAGAAGAAGAAGAAAAACTGGTAGAACAATTCCGATTAGGAGATAAAGAAGCTAGAAATACTTTAATAGAACACAATCTACGTTTAGTCGCACATATTGTAAAAAAGTATGAACATCGTAGAGATGATGCAGATGATTTAATAAGTATTGGTACCATTGGATTAATTAAAGGTATTGATAGCTACTCTAAACGTCATAATACAAGACTTACGACTTATTGTGCCAGATGTATTGAAAATGAAATTCTAATGCATTTTAGAACCGATAAAAAAAATAATAAAAATATAAGCATTAATGAAGGCGTTGGTTTTGATAAAGAAGGTAATGAAATTACTATATTAGATATTTTAAAAACACCTAGTCCAGATTATGATTTAGAACTTCATAATAAAAATAATATTATGTTATTAAAAGAATATTTTCAAGTATTAACAGATAAAGAAAAATTAATTATCACAAAGCGTTACGGTCTTTATAATCACGATGCCGTTACACAAAAAGAAATCGCAAAAGAACTAGGAATATCACGAAGTTATGTTTCACGTATTGAAAAAAGAGCTCTTACAAAAATGTTAAAAGAATTTATAAAAAATAAAAATCACACGTTTGATTAGTGTGATTTTTCTCTTACTAATAAACACCATTTTCCTATAGAAGTATGCATAAATTCATTTATTTCTTTATCAGTTTTACTTTGTATTTCGCGATATAATGAATCACATACTGCAAAAAAATTATTTTCATATTCACATATTAAAATAGTATGTAAAAAGGAATGAACCTGACCAGCTAAAAGAATGAAATAATGGTCATTTAATTTTTCTTTTAAAAGATCAATTGTAATATCTACTCCTTTTGAAATAACAGCCCCTACTCTATTTGCATCTTTTACATATTCTTTATATTCTTCTAAAGTAAGTTCAAATAACTTATCAGAAAGAAAATTGTTGTGATTAGTAAAATAATTGCTTTCAGAATGGATTAATTGAACTTCTAAATCATTTTTTGAAAAATGCCAAGCTATAGCAGATAGCGGTGTTCCTGTCAAGTAATGTGAATGATAAGCACGGTTATATTTACGTTCATATAAACCATTGGCCTTGGGAATGATACAGTAATATTCTAATACCATTAACATACACGCAATCGTACAAGTATCCCCTCTTTGCTTATAAGGTATTATTTTTTTCTCCATCGTCTTTCTCCTAACTAACCTTAGTATATATTTATAACAGAATCTTATAATTGTCAATAGATCTATGGTATAATAGAAATGATTAAGGAGAGATTTTTATGTTAAATCGAATTTTTGACTTAGCTAAAATTCAACAAGCAATCACGAATTTTAGTGAACCTGTTAAAAAACAATATTATGACTATTTACTTCACGAATTTGGTGTTTTATTTACTTTTCATTCTAATCGTATTGAAGGAACAAATAATACGCTTACTTTAAATGATACCAAAAATATTATTAATCATAGTTATGACATTAAATCGGTTGTTGATAAAAATAAGAAAAGAGAAATTAATGAAACCTTAAATCATCAAAATGCGTTTCAATATATTTTCACTATACTAGATAAAAAAATAGATATTATTACCATTATTAAAACTTTACACCAAATTGTAGGAGATAATGTTATAGAAAATGCAGGTCAATATAAAACAATCGAAAATTATTTAATCAACAGTAATGGCGAAGAAATTAATTTTACACTTCCCTCTTTAGTCTCCACACGAATGGAAGAATTAAAACAAAAATACGAAAATGAATGGCAAAGTTTGACGGTATTTGAACGGGCTACAAGACTTCATATGGCAATTGTAAATATTCATCCGTTTAGAGACGGAAATGGTCGTGTCGCACGATTAATTATGAATTATGAACTTATGAAGCACAATTATCCTCCAGTAAATATCAACGAAAGTCAAAAACTATCCTATTATTCAATAATTGAAGAAATTAATATAAATACTGATTATCAAAATACTCCTTTAGAAATTGGTGACATTAAAATATTTAATGAAACGATTCAACAATTATCGGTTATAACTTTTAAAAACATACAAAAGTATTATAAAGATCATTAACTTTTTATCGTAAAAATAATCGAAAGACATTTAGCTAAGATTTGACATTATCTCATTACTTAATTTAAAATTTGTAAATTAATCATTCGCTCATCGGCTTTTCAAGAAAAATTATCTCTTTTTTATTTAAATCGACTTTAATTTTTTGTCCGAGTGGAAATATACACATAGGTGCAGTATGACCTATATTAACATTATATAAAATAGGAAGTTCTGGTCTATTTGCTTCTCCACCTATGACATTTTTATATACTTCTTTATATTCTTCATAATACTTTTCATTTTGTGGTTTTCCTATAATAATACCATTTATTTTATCAATAATTCCTTGGGCAACTAAATTTCTTAAATAATATTCAATATAATCCGGAGCTACTTCATCTTCGCTAGTCTCTAAGAATAAAATCTTGTTTTCCCATTCATTTATAGACGGCCAAATTTCTGTACCAATGAACATCGGAAAAACATCAATACATCCTCCTAATAATTCACCTTCAAAAATGCCATTTCCCTGTAAAACCTCATATCCGTGTTTTTCATAATGCATTTTTCTTTTTTGTGAATCATAAGCTTGATTACTCCAATCTAAAAATTCACTTGTCCATTTAGGGCTTGATACTATTGTAATATTTTCTAGATTTTTGAAAAGGACTTCGTCAACATATTTTTCAGTATAATCATGCATCTCATAGTTTTCAGCAAATTCACACATAACAGATGGTCCATAATATGACGTAATACCTGCTTTATACATCATGAAATGATTTACTGTAGT
>CALVJM010000015.1 GCA_944332155.1 uncultured Bacilli bacterium | reverse complement strand
TTTCATAATTACAACTACCTCTATTGTATACATTATATCAAAGATCATTGCGAAGAAAAATTTATTCTATTTTACTGTATATGATGAAGTAAACTTTTCAAATCTCAAAAGTTCATGGTATAATGAACTTATAAGAAAGTAAAGGAGAAACTATGAAAAGATATCGTTGTAAAATTTGTGGTCATGTATATGACGAAGCAAAAGAACAAGTGAAATTTGTGGATTTACCTGATGATTGGAAATGTCCATTATGTGGAGCGCCAAAGAATCTGTTTGAAGAAATTAAGGAAGAAAAGAGTACGAATGTAACTCAAATGATAGAAGAAGAAATGAATCCAACTTCTTTTGATGAAGACTTGCGTAACTTATCTTCTTTAGAATTGTCTTTGATTTGTTCTAATTTAGCTCGGGGATGTGAAAAACAATATTTAGAAAAGGAAAGACAATTATTTCAAGAACTTGCGACTTATTATGAAGAAAAAGATTCGTCTAAAGAAGGAACTTTGAACGATGTAAAACAAATCGTTGGGCAAGATTTAAAACAACAAGAACATGCGATGAATGTGGTAGATAATCATCAAGATCGTGGTGCGAAGAGAGTTCTAACTTGGGCTGGTAAAAGTACGAATATTATGAATATGATCTTAGATAATTATGAGAAAAAGGGAATTGATTATTTAAAAAATACAAAAATTTGGGTTTGTGATATTTGTGGATTTGTTTATATTGGTGATGTTCCACCAACTGTTTGTCCTATCTGCAAAGTACCAAATTTTAAAATATTGGAGGTAAAATAGTATGGCCAAACAACATGCGTATCGTGATTTAAAAATTTGTTCGAAAGACTGTCTATGTTTATTTGTGTGTCCAACCGGGGCTTCTAACAATGAAACTGGACAAATTGACTTTGAAAAATGTATTGGTTGTGGTGCCTGTGCGCTTGCTTGTCCAGCCAAAGCAATTAGTATAATTCCTAATAAAATGCCACCTCAACAAAAGAAAGATTCAACCGTTATTCATGAGTTAAATATGGTTGTAAAACAAAAAGTAGAAGCTATCCGTCATCTAAAGAGTTTAATGGAAAAAGTAACTACAGAAGAAGAAAAACGTTTGTATCAAGCTTTAATACATGCCAATAAAGTCATGGCTGAAGATTTATTTAGAGAAGCTGGTTACATGTTACCACAAAGTAGTTATACTCATCAATTACTTATGTTTTTAAAGGAAGATTCTAGTGTGAATAAGAAAATTGTTAATTCTTTATTAAATCAATTAGAAGTAAATGATAAGGAGGTAGAGAGAATATGAAAAAATATCGTTGTACCATTTGTGGATATATCTACGATGATGCCAAAGAAGATGTAAAATTTGCAGATTTACCAGAAGATTGGACTTGTCCACTATGTGGGGCTACTAAAGATATGTTTGAAGAAGTCAGTGAATAAAGTAAGAATTTTTTCTTGCTTTTTTCATAATAAGAGTAAATAAATGTCATTTTATAATTTGTTAATTGAAAAAAGGAAAAGAAAGTGAAAGAAAACCTCTTTTTTAGTTCATTTTGACAAAGTAAGAAAAGTATATTATTATATGTGGTATAAATTTAAACGGGTGATGGGGGGTATTCTCATGAAGAATTTAAAGATTATAAAAGTATCACATGACCAAGCATATCGTTTGATTTGTGAAAATTTGCATTATTGTAAAACGAAGAACCCTACTGTTGTAGGAGCCAAATATCATCATAATATACCATATAATAGCGTATCTAATGCGATTAAACATGGTATATTATCGATTGAAGAATTATATAAATTAAAAGGAAAAACATTAACACCGGAACAAAAAATTAAATATAGTCGTGAAGGTGGTCATATTAATGGTGTCGATGAAATTTCTTTGGCATCTATGGATATTGATTTTAATAATTTATATCGGAACGAAAGAGTATTTAATCCTTATTCATTATATTCTGCCGATATTTTAATTTCTGACCAAATAAAAGCATATCGTATTACAGAACATTATGCGAATGAGTATTTAACAGGAAATAAAATTTTACCAGAACATTTTAAAGCGATTGATATTCGTCTTTTAAAGTATTTTAAAGAAAGACAATCTTTAACTGAGATTGAAGAAGGGGTTAATAATTATAATTGTTTATTGGAGTTTGTATTTACCTTAGTTAATGAAGGTTTAAATATTCCTATAAGAGAAATGAGTGAGGAAGGTTTTGCCTTAGACAAACAAAAAGTCTTGGAACTACCTAAAATTCAATTAAAATAATTGGTTCATTTTAAATAAACATGGTATACTAATAGTAGTGAAAGGGAGATTTTATGAAAGAGCGTACGTATGTGATGTTAAAACCAGATGGTGTGAGAAAACACTTATTATTAGAGGTTATTAAAAGATTTGAACAAAATAATTTAATGATTACAAATCTTAAAGAAATGAAGTTGACAGAAGAATTAATTCACGAGCATTATGCTCATGTGTCAGATAAGCCATTTTTTCCTAAGTTAGAGGAATACATGTTATCTGGACCAGTTATAGCTATGATTATTGAGGGTGAAGATGCTGTTAATCGTGTTCGTAAGTTAATGGGACCAACAAACTGTAAAGAAGCATTACCTGGAACCATTCGTGGAGATTATGGAAATAAAGACGATGAAAATTGTCGTACTTACAATGTGATTCATGGTTCTGATTCTGTAGAAAATGCAGAGATAGAAGTGAATCGTTTCTTTCCAGAGTTAAAAGAAGAAAATAAATCATTAAAAAAGACTATTCGTTAGCCTTTTTTAAATCTAGTTTATATAGTGCCAAAGAATTGGAAATGATTAATACAAAATCAATACAATAACTGACATAATCTTATACTAAAATATAATATAAAAGCCACAAGGAAAATGCAAGGATAGAAAAGATTCTAATGTATTTTTCTTTTTTGTTCTAGGTTACTAATGTATATAGTAATGCAGCTAGTAGAGGGATGATAATAATCATTCCATCAAAAGTTAATATACTAGCTAAAGTATATAGTCCTAAAAATAAATATAAAAAGAATTTATTATTGGTTTTAGAAAAAGTATAAGCTCTTAAAGCCCCCAACAAGCTAATACAACTTCCCGTATAAGCTCCTAAAAGAAAGTATTGAATAATATCAAAAACACTATCTAAAGTTTGAAAAAATAAGATTTTAATTCGTTTCTTTTGCCAAAAACTAAGAAGTAAACAAAGGGAAGAACATAGGGCAAATATTTGGGCAATTAAAACATTCATAAACTCACATCCCAATCCTATTATAACAGAAATGATATAAATATGTTATACTATATTTAATAGGAGGAATGTTATGAAAAAAATAGTTTATGTTACGAGAAATCAATATAAGGTAGAATTAGCAAAAAATATTCTTAATCCATTAGGAATTGAAGTTGTAGTAAAAAAAATGGAATGCCCAGAAATTCAAGCTGATACTATTGAAGAAGTTTCCGTATACTCATCACAATATGCGAGTAATCTTTTACAAGAATCAACTTTAAAAAATGATTCTGGATTAGTTATTCCAACATTAAAAAATTTTCCTGCGGCTTATACTAAATATGTGGAAGAAACGATAGGAGAAGATGGAGTATTGAAACTTATGGAAGGAGTAGAAGATAGGACAGCTTATTTCATAGAATCATTAGCTTATACAGAATGTGGAAAAGAACCTGTAGTCTTCGTATCTAAAACAAAAGGAACAATTGCAAAAGAAAAAAGAGGAACAAATGGTTGGAGTTGGGATTTTATTTTTATACCAGAAGGTCAATCAAAAACATTTGCAGAATTTTCGGATGATGAAAGATGGAAGTTTTGGGATGATCGTGGGTATATAGAATTGGCAGAATATTTGAAAAAACAAAAATAAAAGAATGGTGTTGAACATGAATATCAATTCATTGGTAATTTTTTAAGAATTGACGAACACAAAAAAGAACGTATAATAAATGATAAAGAGTTGAGGAAGGAACGAAATATGATTATAACGAAATTAAATAATATGAACGTTGAAATAAATAAGCCATATGAATTATCATTAGCAATTCATGCTGTATATTTATTAAAACATCCTGAGTTAAAAATGAGTTTGATTTTATAGAAACTCCAAATATTGAATATATGCATGATTTAGAAAAATTAATCCCTATTGAAAAATATCCGGAAATGATAAAATATATAACTAATTTTATTGATTCTTCCGTTCCAATTTATTTATCTATTGGTATAAATGATTTCTATGAATTTGACTCTAAAAAAATTCAAGCTGAACAAATAAACAAATATATGAAATACGGTACTATAGAAGGTTACATAGATGAACTAAAAAGAATAGCAAATGATGTTAATTGGGATAGGTTCTTGAAAGAAAATATTTCGTTCTATCAAAATATTGTAGAAGAATATTGTAGGTTTCCTGATGATTTAGATTTGTCTGACATACAAAAATATTATGGGGTTAAAACAAAAAATTATATTTTTATTCCATCGGTTTTAATGAATGGCGGTTTTGGAGTGTCTGATAAAGAAGGAAATTTATATTATAATAAAGGTATACCTTATAATGAAAAGCAACATTGTTTTGAAGTTGATCATGAATATTTAGTAGAGTGTTTATTTCACGAGTTTTCTCATTCCATTGTAAATACTTTCGTAGATAAATATTTAGCCAACACTAGTGTTTTAGAATCTTTTTATTGGGATGCTGTTAAAAATAATCTTTTTAAGGTATACAGTGCCAACCATAAAACTATAATGTATGAATACTTAGTGAGAGCTAATGCCTATATTTTAGCGAGTAAATATTTTAAAAATAATATACCATCTATCGAAGAGGATTGGGTAATACCATATGGTTTTACTTACCTGCCAAATTTAGTTTACTTTACTAAAGAAAATCTTCCAAAATACGAAAATTATGAAGAATTTGTTCAAAAGGCAATTCCTATATTTATGAGTAGTTGTATACAACGAACAAAAAAACATAAATGAATTCTTCAATATCAACGTTGTTTAAAAGCTCTTCAAAATTGAGGAGTTTTTTACTTGTTTAAAAGGGTTAATGATAGATAGAAAAAATTTTTATATATTATTTAAAAAAGCATTGACAAACATATGTTTGGTATGGTATGTTGTTGCTGGTGATGATATGAAGAAAACAATAAATGAAATTATATTATTTGAAAATCAAAAAGTTAAACTTGAAGTTAATATGAGTGATGAGACGGTATGGCTTACACAAAAGCAGATGGCAAAGCTATTTGGAAAAGATAGACGAACAATTACGAGACATATCCAGAATATTTTTAAAGATCACGAATTAGAAGAAACTTCAGTATGCTCATTTTTTGAGCATACTGCTGAAGATGGAAAAAAATATAGGGTTCAATACTATAACTTAGATATGATAATCTCAGTAGGATATCGTGTTAATAGTAAACAAGGAATTATTTTTAGAAAATGGGCAACTAAAGTTCTAAAAGATTATATGATAAAAGGTTATGCGGTAAATCAAAAAAGATTAGAGTATTTAGAGAAAACAATTCGATTAATTGATATTGCAAACCGTATAGATGATGAACTTGAAAATGACCAGGCTAGAGAAATTTTACGAGTGATTGGTGATTATTCTAAAGCTTTAAATTTATTAGACGATTATGATCATAGAACTTTGAAAAATATTAGGGGTACGAAAGATCAGAGAAAAATCACTTATGAAAATTGTATGAAATTGATCAAAAAATTAAGATTTAATGAAGAGAGTGATTTATTTGCGATAGAAAGAAATAATGGACTTGCTTCTATCATTAACAATATTTATCAAACCTTCGATGGGAAAGAAGTGTATCAGAGTGTAGAAGAGAAAGCAGTTAATTTTCTTTATTTAATCGTTAAAGATCATATTTTTATTGATGGAAACAAAAGAATTGCCGCTACTTTATTTATTTACTTTTTAAATTTTTATCAGATTTTATATAAAGGAGATAAGCAACTTATTGATAATAATACTTTAACCGCACTGACACTTTTAATTGCTCAGTCAAATCCTAAAGAAAAAGATATTCTTGTTGATTTAGTCATGAATTTCTTGAATTAAGTCATGTATTTATAGTAAATAAACTATTTTTTTGTAAACTTTTTCCAAATCATCAAAAAGTCTTTAAAAGAACAAACGTTCGTGTTAAAATAGATATGGTGATGGCGATGGGAAAAGTTTATGCCTGTATTGATTTAAAAAGTTTCTATGCGTCTGTAGAATGTGTCGAAAGAGGTTTAGATCCCTTAAATACGCATTTAGTTGTTGCGGATCCCTCTAGAACGGAGAAAACAATTTGTTTAGCTATCAGTCCTGCTTTAAAACAATATGGACTTAAGGGAAGAGCTAGATTGTTTGAAGTAATTCAAAAAGTAAAAGAGGTTAATGGTATAAGAAAAAGAAAGAATAGGTATCATCCTTTTATTGGAAAGTCGGTGTATGATGAAGAGTTAAAAAAAGATTTTCGGAAAGAATTAGATTTTATTGTTGCCTCTCCAAGAATGGCCCTTTATATGGAATATTCAGCTAAGATTTACAATATTTATTTAAAGTATATGGCTCCAGAAGATATCTTTGTCTATTCTATTGATGAAGTATTTTGTGATATTACGGATTATTTAAAATATGATTCTCTTACCCCTAAACAATTTGTCACAAACATTTTAAAAGATGTTTATGAGACAACAGGCATTACGGCAACCGCAGGTTTAGGAACGAATCTCTTTTTAGCTAAAGTAGCCATGGATGTGGTTGCTAAACATGTAAAGGCAAATGATTATGGTGTTCGGATTGCGGCACTAAATGAATATACCTATCGTAAGAAGTTATGGAGTCATAAACCCATTACAGATATATGGCGGGTAGGGGCAGGAACCGCACGAAAATTAGAACGATATGGAATAGAAACGATGGGCGATCTTGCACGTTGTTCTCTGCAAGATGAAGATTTACTTTTTCGTTTATTTGGGGTTAATGCGGAACTTTTGATTGATCATGCTTGGGGATATGAACCTTGTACGATAGAATCAATCAAGAATTATAAACCACAATCTCATAGTATTCACTCTGGTCAAGTTTTAACTTGTCCCTATGATTATCACAAAACGAAATTGATTGTTCGTGAGATGGCAGATTTATTGGCGTTAGATTTAGTCTCAAAAAGGCAAGTATCGGATCATTTAACGTTAACTATTGGATACGATATCGATAACATTACCAATAAATATATTGATTATGAGGGAGAAATTGTTAAGGATTACTATGGTAGAAAAATCCCTAAACATTCCCATGGAACGATTCATTTAGATCATAAAACTTCTTCTTCTACTTTAATCATTTCAGCTATGACAAAATTATATGATCAAATTGTCAATCCTAAATTATTAATACGAAGAATTACGATGAGTGCGAATGAAATCACTAATGAGTTAGAAGAAGAACAAAAAACAAAATATAAACAGTTTGATTTATTTTCTTCTTTAGAAGAGCAAAATAGAAAAATAGATCAGGAAAGAGGAGAAGAAATGAAAGACCGAAAGTTACAGAATGTCGTTTTAACGATTAAACATAAATATGGCAAGAATTCTATTATTAAAGGGATGAATTTAGAAGATGGTGGAACAACAATTGAAAGAAATAATCAAATTGGAGGTCATCATGCCTAAGTATGACGATATCATCGATCTTCCGCATTATGTTTCACGTAAGAGAAAACCTATGTCTTTAGAACAACGTTCTTCTCAATTTGCCCCCTTTTCCGCTTTATCTGGTTATCATGAAAAAATAAAAGAAGTGGCTAGAATAACGGATAAAAAAATAGAATTGGGAGAGTCTAGAAAAAAAGTATTAAATGAAAAGATCAGGATTCTAATGAATCAAATAAAAGAAAAGCCTTTCGTAAAAGTAACTTATTTTGTATCAGATCAAAACAAAGATGGTGGGACTTATCAAACCATAGAAGGCCATATTCGAAGAATTGATGAAGTAACAAGATATCTTTATTTTATCGATTCTTCAAAGATCTCTTTGGATGATATTTTAGATATTTCTATTTTATAAAATATGTGTTATACTGTTAATAGATGAAACCTTATAAAGAGTAGTGGAGGGACTGGCCCGATGATTCTACAGCAACCTTTTAAGTTAGGTGCTAAAGCCAGCAGATAAGGGACTAGAAACAAGTTCCTAAACTTGTTTTTTCTTTATATGTTTCACAGTAGGGAGGAGAAGTATATGAGATTATATTCCAATGAAATTGTTTTTCGTGGGCATCCAGATAAAGTTTGTGATCAAATTAGTGATGCCTTAGTAGATGCTTATTTAAAAGAAGATACGCATGCGAGATGTGCGATTGAAGTTATGGGAGGAAAGGGTAAAATTTTTATCACCGGAGAAGTTACATCTTCCGCACAAATTGATATTCTTACCATTGTTCATCGTGTTTTACAAGATATTGGCTATGATAAAGAGTATGAAATTGTCAATAACTTAGGAGAACAAAGTAGAGATATTGCTTTAGGAACGAATGATGAAGTAGGTGGAGCTGGAGATCAAGGTATGATGTTCGGATACGCTTGTGATGATACGAAAGAATTATTACCAACCGCTATGGTTATTTTACAAAAGTTGAGTCAGTGGTACGATGAAAAAAGAAAAGAGTGTTCTTATCTTTTACCAGACGGGAAAGCCCAAATTACAGGATATTACGATGATCAAATGAAATTACAAAAAATAAAGTATTTTACTGTTTCTTATCAAAATGATGAACAACATCGTTCTATTACCGATACGATGATTAAGGAAAAATGTGTGGAACTTGCTAAGGAATATGGGGTAGAAATTGAAGAATTTTTAATCAATCCTACAGGAAGATTTTTAATTGGTGGTTTTGAAGGAGATTCTGGTTTAACCGGAAGAAAAATTGTTGTTGATAGTTACCAATCGTTTGCTCGTGTGGGTGGAGGAGCTTTTAGTGGAAAAGATCCTAGTAAAGTAGATCGTAGTGGAGCGTATAAAGCAAGAGAAATTGCGAAAGACTATTTACAAAAGTATCATTTAAAATGGTGTAGTGTTCAGATTAGTTATGCGATTGGAATATCTAAACCACTCGCGATTTATATTGATAGTAATATGGGGAATATAGAAGTTCCATCTTCTTTATATGAAGAGTGTACACCTAAAAGAATGATTGAAGATTTAGATTTATATCATACTTGTTATGAAGAAAAGGCACGTTTTGGTCATTTTATGAATTAAATGCTTTTTAAGAAACGTATAATAGAAGTAAAATCATAGGATATTTAGGGATGATACTAGATTTCAAATCAGGGATTTGGTACAATAAAAAAGAAAGTAGGGGTATATAGTGAAATTAGTTAAAAATGGTATTTATCGACATTTTAAAGGAGACTATTATCTTTTATTAGATATCGCATATCACAGTGAAACTTCAGAAAAAATGGTCGTTTATCGTGCTTTATATGATGAGTGTAAGTGTTGGGTAAGACCTTATGATTTATTTGTAGAGGAACTTGATTCTAAAAAATATCCAAATGCGAAACAAAAACATCGTTTTGAATTACAACAAATCAAGAGTGTGAAACTTGAAAAAATGTAAATGGTTCTTCTTTTTCTTCGCACTGGCTATTTTTCTTCTTTTTACGATTTTAGTTATTACAAATAATATCGCATGGTTTGATAATCCTGTTTATAATTTCTTACATGCTATGTTTCAAGATAAAACAACTACTTTTTTCTTAATTATTACTAGCTTATCTAGCCCCTTTGTATTAATTGTGATGTCGTTATTATTGTTGATAACGAATAAAAATCATAAATTATCTTTTTTAGTAATCTTAAACTTACTATTAAGCACAATTGGTAATACCGTATTAAAGTTAATTTTTTTGCGAGAAAGACCAAGTGATTTTCCTTTAATTCAGGAATCGGGATATAGTTATCCGAGTGGACACTCGATGATTAGTATGGCTTATTACGGTTTTCTAATATATATTGTATGGCAGACAGATTGGTCTAAGAAAGCTAAAATTATTTTTTCTATTTGTTTAGGTCTTATTATTTTCCTAATCGGTTGTAGCCGTATATATCTTAGAGTTCATTATCCAAGTGATGTTGTTGCTGGGTTTGCGATTTCATTCGTCTATTTATTAACTTTTATTCATATAATCAAAAAGAAGTGGAGTGTTTAAGATGGGATTATTTCGAAGAAAATTTAAAAAGGATATTCATAGTCCATTATGGAAAAGTTTTTATTATGCGTTTAATGGAATAATTGAAGCATTAAAAGAGGAACGTAATTTATGTATTCATTTTACGGCGATGATTTTAGTTATTATTTTTGGTCTATATTTTGATATTACGAAAAGTGAATGGATGACCTGTGTTATTTTGTTTGGCTTAGTCATCTCTCTAGAACTCGTCAATACAGCAGTAGAAGCAACAATTGATTTATGTTGTCCAGACATTCATCCTAAAGCCAAACTCGCAAAAGATACAGCTGCAGGTGCGGTACTTGTTGCCGCAATCGCTGCTATGATTGAAGGGCTTGTTATATTTTTGCCATATTTTATTTCTTAGGTGTTGAGTTTCAACACCTTTTCACTTAATTTTCATTTTTTAAAAGATTAGCTTTATTGACTATTAGTAAGGCATCTAATATAATGATTTATAGAAAGAAGGTAAGAATGTGCTGACACTAAAAAAGATTACAAAAGTATATACGACTGCTAACGAACGTGTAGAAGCTTTAAAAGGGATTAGTATTTCTTTTAGAGAAAATGAATTTGTCTCTATTTTAGGACAGAGTGGATGTGGAAAGACTACTTTATTAAATATAATAGGTGGATTAGATCATTATACTACAGGAGATCTTATTATTAATCATGTATCGACAAAAAATTATAAAGATCGTGATTGGGATACTTATCGTAATCACTCTGTAGGATTTATTTTTCAAAGTTATAATTTAATCCCACATCAGACTATCTTATCCAATGTAGAACTTGCTTTAACTTTATCTGGTGTAGGAAAAGAAGAACGTCGTAAACGTGCGATTGCGGTATTAAAGAAAGTAGGATTGGGAAATCAACTTCACAAAAAACCGAATCAATTATCGGGTGGACAAATGCAGAGGGTAGCAATAGCCCGTGCTTTAGTAAATGATCCTGATATTCTTTTAGCTGATGAACCAACAGGCGCACTTGATTCTAAAACGAGTGTTCAAATCATGGATTTATTAAAAGAAATCGCTCAAGATAAATTAGTCATCATGGTTACACATAATCCTGAACTTGCGAAAGAATATTCAACTCGTATTGTCAAATTATTAGATGGAAACATTGTCGATGATAGTAATCCTTACGAAGAATCTAAAAAAGAAAAACCAAAAAAGAAAACAAGTAAGGGTAAGAAAACTTTTATGTCATTCCGTGCGGCTTTATCCCTTAGTTTTAATAATTTATTAACCAAAAAAGGAAGAACTTTATTAACGGCATTTGCTGGTAGTATTGGAATTATTGGTATCGCACTCATTTTATCATTGTCCAATGGTGTTCAAAATTATATCAAGCATATTGAACAAGGAACCCTTTCCTCATATCCTATTTCTATTGAAGAAGAAAGTGTGGATATGAGTGTTTTAATGGAAGCTATGATGGGAATGCAAAAAGAAAACAAAAACAACAAAGATGAAGATAAAATCTATCCGTCTGCTTTAATGAATGATTTATTAGAAACATTATCTAGTAAAATGACTTATAATAATTTAGAGGAATTTAAAAAGTATATAGAAGAAACGAAAAAGTTGGATCCTTATGTCAATGTGATTTCCTATGACTATAACTTACCAATTCAAGTTTATAATGAAAATGGTGTAGGAGGTCTTGTAAAAGTAAATCCTAGTGAAATTATGAACGAATTAGGATTTAGTAATATGGATGATATGAAAAACTCGGCTTTTGCGTCATCTAGTCCTGTATTAGAATCTAGTGATATCTTTAGTGAAATGTTTGATAACGAGCAAGTCATGAAAGAAGAGTATGACTTACTTGCTGGAAGATATCCAGAAAGTTATAATGAAGTTATTTTAGTTGTTGATGAAAATAAACAAATTAGTGATTATGTTCTGTATAATTTAGGATTATTAGATATGCAGACCTTAGTGGATAATTATCAAGCATTATTAAAAGGCGAAGAAGTTAAAACAGAAAAGTTAAGTCCATATTCTTATGATGAATTATTAAATATGAATTTTAAAGTTGTTTTAAATTCTGACTTTTATCAAAAACAATATGATCTTTGGCAAGATATGAGTGAGAATGAAGAATATATTGAACAAATGGTAAAAGAACGTGGAGAAACGTTAAAGATTGTAGGTATTATTAAACAAAATGAAAATAGCGTAACCACAAGTTCTATGGGTGGAGTTCTCTATACAAAAGAATTAAAAGAACATATTATTAATGCGGTGAATGAATCAGAAATTGTAAAAGAACAAAAAGCTAATCCTGAAATTAATATTTTGACAGGCAAAGCTTTTGGTGAAGAAACAACTGGATTTGATGAATTATCTTATGAACAACGTCAATATTTGATGTCATTATCCGATGAAGAACGTGTCGCACTACTTGAACAATATCAAGAAAATAGTAATGAGACATTAGAATCTAATCTATTAAAAATGGGTTCTGTTGATCTTAATCAACCTTCCAAAATTCAAATCTATCCCAAAGACTTTGATTCAAAAGAAGAAATTAGTAATATCATTGATGAATATAACGAAAAGCAAGAAAAAGATGGATTAGAAGAAAATGTCATTAGTTATAGTGATGTAGTAGGTACAATGATGAGTTCTGTTACATCCATTGTAGATATTGTAAGTTATGTTTTAATGGCTTTTGTTAGTGTATCTTTAATTGTATCTTCGATAATGATTGGTATTATTACATATATTTCAGTATTAGAAAGAACCAAAGAAATTGGTATTTTACGTAGTATCGGAGCTAGTAAAAAGGATATTTCTCGTGTCTTTAATGCCGAAACCTTTATTATTGGATTAACTAGTGGTATCTTAGGAATTTTAATTACAGTTCTATTAAATATTCCAATTAGTCTATTCTTATACGATTTACTAGGAGTTTCAAACCTCGCAACATTACCACCAGTCGCAGGCTTTATACTTATACTCATTAGTATGTCATTAACACTAATCGCAGGATTAATTCCATCTAGATTTGCTGCCAAAAAAGATCCTGTAGAAGCCCTTCGTACTGAATAATTTTACTTAAAACTTGTCAATTTGTTTGACAAGTTTTTATATTACATAACAAGATATCTTGATTTTTTATTTCTTAATGTGTATAGTTTTAATAGTAGGTGATTATATGGATTGGCTAGATTTCAAAGAATTTATGTTAGATTCATTTAAATTCATTATAGTGTTTATTATTTTATTAGTATTAATGGTATATGTAGTATCAATTACGCAAGTTGTGGGAAGTTCCATGGATTCGTCATTAAAAAATCAAGATGTATTATTGTTGAATAAAGCAAAATATCGTTTTTTTGATGTCAAAAGAGGAGATTTAATCTCATTTACATATGAAGATACAAAATACTTAATTAAACGAGTTATTGGATTACCAGGCGATACAATTGAAATTAAAAATAATCAACTTTATATTAATGGACAACAATATGAAGAGAAATATGTTGAACATAAAGAAACACCAGACTTTTCGATTACAGAATTAGGTGTTCAAAAAGTTCCCGAAGATTCTTATTTTGTATTGGGAGATAATCGTTCTAATTCCTTAGATAGTAGAAAAATTGGTTTTGTAAACAAAGAGCAAATTATCGGAGAAGTATTTTTACGTTTTTGGCCTCTTAATAAGATCAAATTCTTTTAACTAATCGATAGAATTTAAAAATTCTATCTTTTTTTTGAAAAAAATGTCGAAATTTGTTACAAATGGAATTGTATATGATACAATATGAGTATAAAGGAGGATATATTGTATGGAAAAGAAGAGAATAGCAATTCTAGCGGTGATTCTGTTCTTATTAATTGGTTTTGGAACTTTTGTTTTCGCAAACCCAAGTCAAGAAGAAAATCGCTTAGAAGAAAAAGAGGAATCTGGTAAAGTCGTTCGTGAAGAAAAAGACGACGATGACAAAAGTGATACAGACATCACAGAGACAACAGATAATTCTGAAACAGCTTTAGTAGATGCAGATACAACTGGTAATGAAGTAGTTTATCGTACTACTACAAGAAATGGTGATAATGGTGGTAATTCCGGAACTATTCCAGATGGTATTGGTGGTACAGATGTTGATAACTCTTATACCAAAGCCTTAGAAGCTGTTATCAAAGCAGAAAATTCATTAGCGCAAAATGATGTTAATACAGCTGCTGATCTAGTAGAAAAAGTAACTGATGCTGGTCAGAGACAAGAGCTAATGGATCGACTTGATAAAGTACAAGATATTATTGATGCAACCGCACTTGTTGAACAACTAGAAAAACTAGTAAATGAAGCTACAAATAAAAACGACATGAATGGTGCACGTTATTATCGTGAAGATTCTAAAGTAGAAGAAATTGTAGCCGCATTAACAAATTCAGACTCTAAAACAGATTTAACCAATCGTTTAGAAAAATTAGCTGGTATCTTAAATGATACAGACGCACCAAAAGTTTCAAC
Organism: uncultured Bacilli bacterium; assembly: GCA_944332155.1. Classification (GTDB taxonomy): domain Bacteria; phylum Bacillota_I; class Bacilli_A; order RF39; family UBA660; genus Pelethosoma. The sequence goes on along the minus strand of CALVJM010000015.1, from coordinate 5,154 downwards.
TTCTCCTGCACAAGAAGTGACAAAACATGATGTTACTCTTTCAGTAGAAGATGATAACAAAGTAACAATTGTTTCTAAATTAAATGGACAAGTTATTGAAAATCCAGAAACATATACCGAAGAAGGTGTATATGAAGTAACAGTAACTGATGCTGCTTTCAATGAAAAAACAATTAAATTTGTAATTGATAGAACAGTTCCAGTAGTAATTGGTGCAACCAATGGAGGATACTATCGTGAAGATGTAACCTTAGATATTATCGAAGAAAACCTTCAAAATGCTAAATACAGAAAAGATGGAGGAAAATGGTACTCATTTGAATCAGGACACATCTTTACTGAAGAAGGAACATATGAAATCAAGGTAACAGATAAATCTTACAACAAAAAAGCTGAATTAACATTTACGATTGATAAAACGGCTCCAGAAGTATTAAGTATGGAACAAGTGTACGAAGACAAAGAAGGTGGACGAATCAAGGTAACAATCACTACCTCAGAAGAAATCTTTGGTGATCAAGTACATGCTCATGGATGGAGAAAAGTTGGAGAAAATACATATGTTAATTACTACTATGGAACAAAAGATGTAACATTTAATTTTACAGATAAAGCTGGAAATCCAGGAGTTTATAATTTTACAGTAGATAAAACAGCTCCAACTGTTAAAGTTACAAAATCAAACAATGATAAGTCAACCAATAAAGATGTAATTGTAACCATTGAAGGAAATGAACCTATCACTATTGAAGGATGGACAAAAGTAAATGATACAACTTATACTAACGTTTATAGTGAAAATGGAAAATATTCAGTGGTTGTAAAAGATGTAGTTGGAAATGCAACAACTGTTAATTTTGAAGTAAAAAGAATTGACAAAGTGGCTCCAACCGCAATTATTACAAAATCAAATAATGATAATTCAACAAACCAAGATGTAGTTGTTACTCTAGTAAGTAATGAGGCTATTTATAAACCAGAAGGATGGACAGAAGTTAAAACCAATAAAGAACACGAATTTACAAAAACGTATTCTAAAAACGGAAAATACTCTGTAGTTATTAAAGATAAAGCTGGAAATGAAACAACAATCAATTTTGAAGTAAAAAGAATTGATAAAGTAGCTCCAAAACTTACAGTAGTAGATCCTAATAAATATTATTTAGAAGCTGGTGAACCATATGTTGATAAAGGTTATTCAGCATATGATGAAGTTGATAAAGATGTAACACATTTAGTTAGAATATCTTATCAATTCCTAGCTGAAGGAACAAGTAATTGGACAACTCCAGGTACACTTGACACAACTAAATTAGGAACTTATAGAATAAACTACACTGCTTATGATAAGGCTGGTAATACTGCCAAAGGAAGTCGTGTTGTAGTTATTCGTGATACTACAAAACCAAAATTCATTGGTCTTGAAGAAGGTGGAATTTATAATCCAGCAACGATTCAAGTAGAAGATGCAACATTGAAAACAATTAGTGTTTATTCTGAAAATGATAAAACTGTAACTAATGTAGAAAATGGTTATGTTATTAATCAAGCTGGAAGATATACTATTACAGCTGTGGATCAAAAAGGTAATACTGAAACAATTACAATTACAGTAGATACTTCAGTTCCAACTTATACATTTAATGCTGGAACAGTTGAATACAATAATGTATACGGAATATTAAATCTAAAATTACATGATGAAAATGGAATCGCAAGTGTTGTGATTAATGGAACACAATTACCACACACTGGATATTATGTAGACATTAACGATGGACATGCCTATACATTCCAAAATGGAGAAAATACAGTAGTAGTAACTGATGCAGCTGGTAACGAAGTAACATATACATTTATTGTAGATAAAAAAGCTCCAACATACACAATAAGTGGTGGAACAACTGAACACAATGGTGTATATGGAACATTAAATTTAAAATTACATGATGAAAATGGAATCGCAAGTGTTGTGATTAATGGAACACAGTTACCACACACTGGATATTACGTAGACATTAACGATGGACATGCTTATACATTCCAAAATGGAGTAAATACAGTAGTAGTAACTGATAATTTAGGTAATACTGCAACATATACATTTAATGTAGATAAAGAAGCTCCAACTTATGTAATAAGTGCTGGGTCAATAGAGAATAATGGTGCATACGAAAAACTAAATTTACAATTACGTGATCCAAATGGAATCGCAAGTGTTATGATTAATGGAACACAATTACCACATGCAGGAAATTATGTAGATATTAATGATGGACATGCTTATACATTCCAAAATGGATTAAATAAAGTATTTGTAAAAGATTCTCTAGGTAATAGTACTACTTATGAATTTAATGTTATAAAATAAATAAAGATAAAAAAGAGAAAGTAAAAAAATTTACTCTCTTTTTTATTAAGAAAGTTATCTATAAACAAACTTGTTTGTTTTTGTCCTTTATGATATACTGTTATTAAAGTAAATGAGGTAGAAAGTATGGCGTATATTAAGTTTAAAGAATTATCAAAATATTTTAATTTTAAAAAAGAAGTAACAGAAGAAAACTTACCTGAATATGTAAAAGAATATGTGAGTTCTGGTGAAAAGATTTTATTAGGATATAAAAATAATAAAGATTATGCATTGTTTACAGATAAAAGAATGATTTTATTTGATCGTGATTCGATGGCGATGCGATACAAAAAAATTCATATGTTTCCTTATCACTCTATTTCTACAAGTGCAGTATGCTTTAAACCTGGAAAAGCAGAATTACTATTTAGTTTCGATAGTGGTTATCAATTACACATTAATTTTATTGATATGCATCATGATAAAAAAGAGAACTTAAAAAAGATTTATAAAATCATGATGGAAGAAAAACTAAAATAAGTCAGTCGGGGGATTTTATGAAGTTAGATGTATTAAAGAATATGAGTTATGGCATGTATATTGTTGGTGCCTGTGATGGAAAAAAGGTTGGTTGTGTTGTAAATACGGTCGTTCAAATTACTAATAATCCCATCACTTTGATGGTTAGTTTAAACCGTGACAATGAAACTACTAAAACTATTTTAAAAACAAAAAAATTTAGTATTTCTATTTTAGATGAAAATGTGTCACCAGAAATCATTGGAACATTTGGATATCAAACTTCTCGTGAAGTTGATAAGTTTCAATCTGTTATTTATCATGATGTAGATGGATTACCTGTTTTAGATAGTAGTTGTGGATATATTACTTGTGAAGTAATTGATATGTTAGAGACTAGCACTCATATTGTTTTTCTAGGACAAGTAAAATCTATGGATGGGTATAAGGAAGAAATACCAATGACTTATCGTTATTATCAAGAAGTATTAAAAGGAAAAAGTCCTAAGAATGCACCTACATATATTGAAGAAACAACCACTAAAAGAACAGTATGGAAGTGTAAAGTGTGTGGTTATGAAGTAGAGATGGATACATTACCACAAGATTATCGATGTCCTATATGTGGTCGTACCATAACTGATTTTGAAAGAATAGAAAAATAATCTATTCTTTCTTGCTTATTGGATTAATTTATGTTAAAATGATAATGTTATTTGGTCCGTTGGTGAAATGGTTAACACGCACGCCTCTCAAGCTTGTATTTATGGGTTCGAACCCCATACGGACTACCAATTTGATTATAAGATACTTTGGTATCTTTTTTTCTTACAAAGTTGTAAGTAAAAATGATTCCTTTGTTATATGATTTTTTTATTTTTTTCGATATAATAAATAGGAGGTGAGGAAGATGGAAGTAATTTCTTGGATAGGAAGTAGTGCGAGTATGTCGGGATATATGAATGCAATTAAAGTTGCCGTTTTAACATTTCCATTTCTAGCCTTTTTAATTACTATTCCATATATGATTAGTCAATATCGTAAATATGGAGCTATCCATTCTTTACGAACTCTAATTATTTATTCTTTTGTATTATATTTACTTGCGGCCTATTTCTTAGTGATTTTACCATTACCATCCATGGAAGTAGTAGAGTCTTTGACCACTTCCCAAACACAACTTGTACCGTTTGCTTTTATTGGTGATATGGTACGAGAAAGTCATTTCGTTTGGGATGATCATTCTACTTATTTAGGTGCTATTTTAAACCCAAGTGTCTATGTTGTATTGTATAATATTCTTCTTACAATTCCTTTTGGAATGTATTTACGTTATTATTTTAAGAAAGATTTAAAAACAACGATTTTATATACATTTTTACTCAGTCTATTTTTCGAGTTAACCCAACTTAGTGGTTTATATTTTATATATCCAAGAGGTTATCGTTTATTTGATGTAGATGATCTTATATTAAATACAAGTGGTGGATGTGTAGGATATTTCTTAGGAGGATTATTAACTTTATTCTTACCAAAGAGAGAAGAAATAGATGAACGTTCATACGAGTCAGGCAAACATATTTCTTTTTTCCGTCGTATGATGTCAGTTGGATTTGATGGCGTATTATATTTATTATTTAGTAGTATTTCTTATGCTGTTTTTAAAAATTGGTTAATCTCATACTTTGTTTATTTTGTTTTATTCCCGTTTATATGCAATGGAAAAACATTTGGACAAATGTATATGAAAATACAAATGGTTACTAAAGATAATCAAAAAGTAAAATTACTACGTTTAACTATTCGCCAATTTAGTTGTTTATTTGTTTATATTTTATTTCCATTTCTTCTATTATATTTAATTAGAAGTCTACCGTTTGTTAGTGAAAATGTATATACATTGTGTTTGATTTGTTCTAGTTTTGTTATGGTTATTTTATATTTTGTGTCTTTTATTCGTTTGTTACAGAAAAAGACTTTAATTCATGAAATGATTACCGGAACTAAAATGATTAGTATTATTCAACACGAATCTATAAAAAAGAATGAAGATACAAGTACAATAGAAGAAGAAAAATTGGATAAGCTGGAAGAATCATCATAATTTAAAATATGGTCAAAAATGATTGACCACAGTTATAAGTTGTTAACGAAAGTAAAATAGTATTCATATGGATTAATCTTTATAGAGTACTATAGTGATTGGTTTACAATCTTTTTAATTCATGTTAAAATAGTAATGCGAGGAAGAAAAATTTAATAATTTAATTTGATGATTTATT
>CALVJM010000014.1 GCA_944332155.1 uncultured Bacilli bacterium | reverse complement strand
CTATTTCAAGTGGGGTTTGCTTTTTTTGTTATTTTAAGTTGTTAGGTTGCGGACAAAGTCTGCCGTATGATATAATGTTATACGCAAGGAGTTGGACAAAATGAAAGTAAAATATCAATTATTAAAAAAAGATGGTAAAACAAATGCTAGACATGGTCTATTACATACAAACTATGGAACAGTAGAAACGCCGATGTTTATGCCGGTAGGTACACAAGCAACTGTAAAAACTTTAAGTCCAGAAGAGTTAAAAGATATCCATAGTGGTGTTATTTTATCCAATACTTATCATTTATGGCTTCGTCCTGGTGAAGATATTGTCGCTAAGGCAGGTGGTCTTCATCGTTTTATGAATTATGATGGACCAATTTTAACAGATAGTGGAGGATTTCAAGTATTTAGTTTAGCTGATAAGAAAAATATTACTGAAGAGGGAGTATTATTTAAGAGCCATATTAATGGTGAAAAGTTATTTTTAACTCCTGAAAAGTCTATCGAAATTCAAAATAAATTAGATAGTGATATTGCGATGAGTTTTGATGAATGTATTCCATATCCAGCTAGTTATGAATATGCGAAAAAAAGCACCGAGAGAACGATTCGTTGGGCAAAACGTGGGAAAGATGCCCACAAGAATGAAAATCAGTCTCTATTTGGTATTGTTCAGGGTGGAGAATATGAAGATTTAAGAAAATGGAGTGCACAAGAGACAGTTAAATTAGGATTTGATGGTTATAGTATCGGAGGAACTAGTGTTGGTGAAGATAAACCTACGATGTATAAAATGATTGATGATGCGATTGTATATTTACCTGAAGATAAACCTAGATATTTAATGGGGGTAGGAGATCCAATCGATATTTTAGAAGGTGTAGAACGTGGTGTGGATATGTTTGACTGCGTATTACCTACACGTATTGCTCGTCATGGTAATGCTTTTACACATCATGGTAAAATTAATTTAAAAAATGCTAAATTCAAAGAAGATTTCACGCCAATTGAAAGCGAATGTAATTGTTATGCCTGTAAGCATTATACCAAAGCATATATTCGTCATTTAATTGTAGCTAATGAAACTTTTGGGCAACGTTTATTATCAATTCATAATTTACGTTTCTTGATAAAATTAGTAGAAGATTTACGTATAGCAATAGATAAAGATGCGTTTTTATCTTATAAAGAAAACTTTATAAAAGAGTATCAAAATAAAGAATGATTTTTTCATTCTTTATATTTGACTTTTGATATAAAAGTGATAAAATATTCGTCATGAGGTGGAAAGAAATGCGCTTAAAAGCAAACAAGAAAATGATTACAACATTCATCACAACAACATTGGTACTCGGTTCATGTACTGCTTATATAAATTCTAAAAAATCTTTATCACGAGCATTAGAAAATCTCGATGTTGTGTATGAATATGAAGATATATATCAGATGCATCAACCATATGTAGAGTGGGATTCTTATAGAGATAATCATATAGAAACTTGTGAAGAGAGTGAAACTTATTTATTATCAGAAAATTCTGCGGATTTATTGAATCACATCATTGAAACATCTAATCATTATTTGAAAACAACAGCTGATGATTTAACAGGTATACAACCTTTAGATTCTAAATACTATAGTGATTTTCAAATTGCTCTTGAAACCATGATTGAAGACACAAAAAAACGTAGTACAAAAGAAGAATTAAAAGGTTTCGCCCATTTATTATCGGAATTAAAAGTTGTTCAATCAAACGATACAATGGATGCTTTAATGAGCTATAATCTTGCTGATAACAAGTTAGTGGTATATGATAAAATAATTCAAAGTTTATTTGAATATAGTGAGTCGAATAATATTATGGCAGAAATGACTTGTAATTCGTTTAAGCATGAGTTGTCACATATGATTCAGAATTATTGTTCGTGTCAAGAATATTCGGCACGTCCAGGTTTTAATAACTTTGTATTTCGTGAAGCTTTTGCAGAAACAAATTGTAATGATATCATCACTTCTTATTCTACAGAATGTGATTTATACAATTTATTTAAAATTTCATTTTTATTTTCAAATAATAGAGGTACGAAAAAAATCGATGATGCGGTTATGCATAATGATTTAGAAACTCTTAATCAACTATTCTATAATTCTGATAATCAAGAATTATATAAAGTGATGAGTTCTATTCATTTTTTATCTCCAAATACAAGTTATTTTTTATATTCTTATTATCAATTATCTGATATTCATAAGAAATATACATATAATCAATCAGAAATAAAAAAAGAAATGTTTGGAGATTGTAGTGTGAGTCTTTTAAAAAATTATACATCACATTTGATTAAATATGCACAAAATTATGAATTGCCAATGGGTAATGTTTTATATTTTTATAAGTGGTATCTTGGATACATAGAAACAATTTATATTGGACACTATATGTCATATGATAATGAATTAGAGCCACGTAGTTCAGAATATATGACACATATTAAAGAAATTACAGAAAAATTATTTTCACATTTATCAGATTTATATGGAGAAAATATGCATGATATTTACCAATACTTTTATATGATTTCTAGTGAAACCAACGAAGATGAAAAAACAATTAAATATAACCCATATCAATCATTATCACATATGACTGAAGAAATGAAAGAGTCTATTACATTAGATTATATGTTCTTTACCGAGGCAAATAATTTATTGAACGAGATTCATATAGACAACTTTGTATATAAAAAGGAAAAATAAACAATTAATTTTTCCTTTTTATATTAATTCCAATCATACTTCCAACCATACTTGAAATCATAAGAATGGAATAATAAAAGATGTTTTTTATACCAAACGTATTTCTCATCCAGATAAGATGTATTAACAGTAATAATATGATAATTACGGTACTTAATTTTAAACCTTCTTTCCAACCTTTGCTTTTTGCTTTACTACCTAGATATATACCACCAATTAAAATGGTGATGACAGGAATAATCATTTTAAAAAGATTCATAGTATTTGTTGTAATTATGTTAAAGAAGTTTAAGGTTGTTGCCAGCAAAGTAATAAGTAAAAATAAAGTCAAACACAAACCCATTGTTTTAAGAAAGTTTTTTAAATAAATGATATTCATATGTAAGCCTCCTAATAAAATATATGTTTTTGTATAAAAAATAGACATAGGTTCAATATATAATAGGTGATGAAACATGTATTGGATTATGTTTTTAAAAACTTTATTTTTGTATTTCTTTATTATTATAGTGTATCGTATTATGGGAAAAAAAGAAGTCGGAAAATTGGGGATTGTTGATCTTATTGTATCTATTTTAATTGCTGAATTAGCAGCTATGTCTATAGAAAGTCCCAAATCGTCTATTTTAGTTTCTATAATTCCTATTCTTACTTTAGTATTTATACAGGTGGTTTTAAGCTATATTTCTTTAAAAAATTCTAAAATTCGTAAATTAATTGATGGTGATCCAACTGTGATAATTAAAAATGGAAAATTACAGTTTCATCGCATGTCTCAACTCCGATATAGTTTAGATGATTTAATGAGTCAATTGAGAGAACAACAAATTAAAAGTATAGAAGAGGTAGACTATGCGGTGTTAGAAAATAATGGAAAATTATCAGTGTTTCAACAGTGTAAAGATTATCCATTACCATTGATTGTGGATGGTGTGGTAGATGAACGAGTATTAAAAGAGTTAAATAGGGATAATCGATGGTTACAGCATTTATTACAAAAGAACCATGTTGATTTGAATGATGTATTTTATGCATTTTATACTAAAAATAAGACATATATCATTAAAAAAAGTGAACTTCGTTAAAAAATATATGATTTACTTTTTTTGTATTATTATTTATAATACATGACTTATTGTAATGTTAATTTATTATATATATTTGATTACATTTTTTGTCCCAAAGCGTTAGTTGGGATTTTTTTATAAAGTACCAAAGTAACTGTTGTTTTTAAATTAATTGACAAAAAAATATTTTTTGTTATAATAAGCACTCGAAGGGAGTAGAAAATGAAAAATGAATTAAATAATGGCTATGTAAAAGACCTTGAAAATGTAGGAATAGTAAAGGGGTTAGAAAAAGATAAAGAGGAATATTATCGTGAAAAAATAAAATCGATGCGTGTAAATTTTGACGATGCTCAATCCATCATGAATTACGGTACAGATCTTTTGAATAAAATTGCTGAAGTTCTTTATAGTATTAGTGCGCTTCATAATGATAGTGAGATTTCTGACTTTGATGAATACCAGAAAAAGATTGCCAAGATTGGAAACTTTTCTCAAGAAGTGGAACACGAAGTTCAAAAAGGATCGCAATTACCAGTGAAAGCTAAAAAGACAACATTTAAATTTATTAATTCTCTGTTTAAGACTGATTTGAAGGTTGAAAATGCTAAATTCCATGATCTTTTAGAAATACAATTAAAAAATATTAATGATATTGAAATATTTTTCCATAACATGTTAAATGAGATTCATAATAATGTTGAAATGAGTCAAGAAGCTCTTCGAGAAATGCAACCTTTTTTAGATGAGTTAACGGTATTAATAAAAGTAGGACATGAGGATTTACAGAATAGAAAAAGTTTAATTAGTTTATATCAATCATATAACGAAGATCAAAAGGTAATTGCATTAGAACACACTAAAGTTAGTATGTTTGAACGTAAACTAGTTTCTTTAGAAAAAGGACTTGTTTCTTATAATCAACAACAAGTACAAATGAATATTGGAATTTTTAATAAAATTGCTCTAGCTACTAATTGTCAAGAGATTATAGGAAATACATTGCCTTTAATGCGTGCTGAGGCATATACTCAAATAGGCACTGTGCTTGATCGACTAAAAGTTCGTCAACAAAAGGTATTAGCTAATGAAGTACGTTCTGCATATATTGAAAATGCTAAGATGGCAGTTCAAAATACTAAGGACGTTGTAAAACTATCTGACGAAGGAATTATTGATATAAAAACTTATGAAAAAACCGGAAACGAGTTGCAAGCTGCTATGAAAATGATTTACTCTATTCTTAATGATGATCGTAATAACGATAAAGCACGTGAAAAAATACATAATTTAATCGAATCAGTAAAAAATGATATGGTACAACTATCATCTTACTTAGCAAGTTTTGATGAAAATGCAAACGACGAAACAACACAAAAATCAAAAATTTTAGAAGATAAATATAATAAAATAAAAGGGAATAAATAAGTTATGACTGATTCAAAAAAAATTGAAATCGCGCAAATTCAACAAATAAAGGTGATATATCTTTACAAAGTAGATTTGGAATTTAATGCTCAAAAGAATTTGTTTGGGTTAAAAGTCAGTTATGCAGATCATAAGACGTTGTCTTATGATTATCGTAGTCCATATTTTGAAATGTTTTTTAATAAAGTTTTAGAATGTTATGTGGAAGAGAATAAAACAGCTCGTCTTTTTGGTGATTTAACAAAACAAGTTGTATCTGATATCTTAGAAAATTCTATACCAAAAACAAAAAAGCGTTATTCTGAGATAGCTGTTTTTTATGAACACTTTTTGTATAAAGATATGATGAAAGAATATTTATATGAAATTGCACGAACCTTTTTATCAATACATATAAATTTAGATTATATAACATTTGGTGATATAACAGGTTTTAAATACAAGTATTTTTTACATTATAAATTTTTAAATATTAATGTTTTAGGCTCTAAGGAAGAGCAAGATGGTACTTTGGCGATTGCGTTAACACCACAAACTGATTTTAAACATCATTTTGTTATCCGATTGTTTGATTGTGATCATGATTTTGTAGATACTTGTGAGGGATTTATTCGTCATACTGAAGAAAGTATTTATATTTATTGGAAAAGTATCGCTACAGGATTAGAAAGTAACTCACTATATAGTTCTGAGAAAAAATACAATGAATCAACACTTACATATAATGAAAAAACAATTGCTTTAGAACAAAAAGAAAAAACATTGTCAAATGAAGAAGAAAATATGTTAAATGCTTATGCATCTCTATGTTTTAATAAAAAATATGTTTTTTCTTCAAATAACAGCGTTATGGACTGTCGTGTAATGAAAATAGTAAAAGACCATTATTTGCTCTACCAGGAATATGACTTAGGTATGGGTGATGTGCAAAAAGAATATATCTATTTTACATTTTTAAATGATATTTTATTAGTTAATAGGAAGAGTTTAAGTGGAAAGTTATATGAAAAAGAACAAACATTTATTCCTGTATTGTCAGAACAGGAGAAGGTTATTGCGACTCCCGTTTTATATCATGATAAAAGATGTTTGTTTTTACAACATCATTATTTAGATAGTAAGTATACTACTGGTAAATATCAAAATGAACAACAAAACAAATATTCTTATCAATTAGTTAATGCTTGGATTCCCAAAACATTGAAAGATATATCGGATTTTATTATGGACAATGTAAAAGATATCACGGACAAGGACGATTCATTAATGGAAGTTAAAAAACAATTAACTCTTAAGAAAGGAGGAGTTTAATGTTTCGTAAGCAAACAACATCAGAAATTGAATTTAATTCTAGTTTTTTACAAGAATATGTAACTGATGTTTTGAATAACAATAGAAAAAATGAATTTTTTTCAGAAGAAAATTTATATAAAGTTGCACAATATATTGATTATTGGATGCCTATACTGACAGAGCATTTTCATGTTGAAGAAGAAACTATACTTAATATAGTTAAAGAACTCTATGAATTAATTGTTCATAATAATTATGATGTCATAGAAGAACGAGATTTCTTTAAACTGTTGGGACTTAAGCAAATGAAGTTTTTAATTGGTATATACGCTAATGATTATAATAGCTTTATAAAACTAAAACAATTTTATAATGTTTTTAACAATAAATTTGAACAAAATGATAGTGCTCAATATTATACTGTTGATCGTTGGATTAATTTAGTTGATTATATGAGCCGAATTTATATGCGGGAAGATGTGGATATTTTTGAGATTGGTCTTTTCAACGATACCATAGATTATGCGATTGACGTTAGACGTTATTATGTAAATGATGATAGTTATATTGCTGAAATAGAGTCCTTTTTAACAGAACAAGAAAAAAAACGTTTATCTTTGTTTGGTATTCAGCATCATTCTTCACTTATAGAAAAACGAATAGAAGAAGTGAAAAAAATTAGTGGTGTGTATAATTATGAAACATTAGATTTTAACAAATTATATCATTATGCTTATGAACTAAAAACAATTAAACAAATGTTAGACGAAGTTGAATCTAAAATAAGTGAGACTAATACTCAAATTGAATCTATGCGGGACACTTCAACTCAATATCAAGAAAAGATAAAAAAACTAGAAACTGATGTTAGTGAATCGTTAACAAAAAAATTTGATTCATATTTAACTTTTCAAGTAGGGGAAGTAGAAAAGGAATGGCAATTAATTAATATGATGTTATCTATGATATCCAAAGAATTGATTAACGTACAATTATCAACTATCGAGAAAAGTAAGGTAGACGATTCCTTGCAACATAGTTCAGCGGATATTTCAAATTCAAACGAAAGTATACAAGTTGTACCTAAACCACGACAAGTTATTTCTTCTAAACCAATCTTTTATTTTCGAAACGACATTCCTTTAAAAAATCGTTTAGATATCTTATTTAAGCAAAAAGATAATAATCAATTATACCATGAAAAATTTAATCAAGTGATTAAATCGGTATTAAATAATGATCTTGTTTATTTAGTAGGACAAAGTGGCACAGGAAAAACATATTTAGCACAACAAATTGCTCAAATTCTAGATATACCACTATATAATATTGGATTTGTTGTCGATGAATTTTTACAAATAAGAGGAGCGATGGATGCCAATAGTCGTTTTATTGAATCACCTTTTTATCCTGCATATAAATATGGGGGTATTTGTTTCTTTGACGAGATAGATGTGAGTGAATCTAAGGCACTTATGGAATTAAATAAAATTGTGGGTTCTCATGGATATCAACCGTATACATTTGCGAATGGTGAAACCGTAACTGCTCATCCTAATTTTCGAATAATTGCAGCTGGAAATACATGGGGAGATGGTTCAACGCTTGTAAATAATGCACGTGAAAAATTGGATGAGGCTACTATGAATCGTTTTACAACATATGAAATTACTTACGACGAAAAATTGGAACGTGAGATTATGCATGACCATAACGAGCTTTATGAAGCTTTAATACTATTACGTCATTGTTATCAAGAAAATGATTATCCATATATTATCACTACAAGAGATATGCGTGAAATTGTTCAAAAATTAGATACAGGCTGTTTTGATTTAGACGAAATAATTCAAACAAAAATCGTTAGAAATAAACGTGCAGATACTTTAGAAACGCTATCACGTTATTTGTCATGTAATGGTCATGATGATTTTGCTAAAAGGTTAAAGAAGTGTAAGAAATAATGAGAAAAGAAGTAGTAGATAAAGAAATATTTGATAGAATAATGAGATGTTACAATATATATTTTAATAACCTTTATGAATTGGTTAATTATATTGAAACGACACCTATTGCGCCTAGTTGGGAACACTGTAATTTAGCTAGCAGTCGTAGAGGTCTAAAGTGTTTTAATTTTACTGGTACTAATTCTTTGGAAGAAGCAATTGATTTGTGTTTGTCTCCTTCATTAGAAATGGAATTATCCTATTTAGAAAATCTGAAATATTTTGTTAATGAAATTAAAGTCCTAGCTAAACAGAGACGCATGATAGATCATTTTTATGGAGGAACAGTTTCAGTATCTAAATATTTATATGGGAATCCGAGGTGTATGAAAAAAATACAGCGTATTCAAGAATACCCTAGTATCAAAATATATTTGAATTGTGGGTATTCTGCAAATGAAATAAAAGAATATGTTTTTCTTCGTGGTATGTGTGTTATTATTTTTGTTGAGTGGTTAGAACTTTTGGGTTTTAAAGTAGATTTTAATTTTTTTGAGTTAAGTGTATGTATGAATGAAATTAGTTACGTCAACGTAACTTTGAAAAAAACAGGAGAATTATTAGATATTCGTAATACATATTTTCCAATTTGTCACCCATCATTCTTACGCAGACTTATCTTTGCTATTCAGGAACGTACAAATTATAGACTTGATTGGTCGTGTGGTTATGGAACGGTACCATATGATGATTTGATTAAAGAATTTTTATCGCTAGATCAAAATAGTATTGTTATAAATGATTTTTCATTTGTTAGGTATTATAGTAAATCAGATATTGTTAGCATTAAGAATAGTATGATTGCATTTTTGGAACAATATAATATTGAACAGATGTTAGGCAATAAAAACATAGATAATCTTAAAATATTAAAAAAGAATTTAGAAAAGAAATGAGAAAAAATAATGATTGATGAGTTAAAAAATGGACAAATAAAAAAACTATTGTTAATTTCATTGTTATGATAGTAAAACAGAAATAGAAATGGCTATTGCAAGATTAGAAAAAGAGATGGTATGAATCTTCGTGAGATTGTGTCTGTGTTTGTTGAAAAGGAAAGAAACTGAACAGTTTATTGATGAACTTTATTATTATGTCCAATTAGGCCTTTTGGGTATGAAACAAATTAGCGAACTAGAAAAAATATAATGATAATGGTCAAGATTTCCATTTTGTGTCTAAAGATATTTTATTTATTACCAACAATATGACTGAAAAAGCTACATAACTTGTTGGTGTTATAAAAGAATAGTATCTCATAAATGAAAACGGTTGTGAAAGAATATTTTAAAATTACAAAAATATTAAAAGGAAAGTAAGATGATTACTTTCCTTTTTGTATGAATATCATATATTTTTAAAAGATGTCTTCAAATTTAGGCTTATAATATAATTTTACCATAGCTTTTTCGGGAATTGATTGTTTAATTCCAGCATCTTCTTTAAAAGGGAGAGCTTGAAGATATGTGTTATTTATTTTGTTTTGTTTAATGTGAAAACTACCACTAAGTGAAGTTATAGGGTTATAATAGGCGATAACAGGTTCATTTTTAGTACCACTTAAGAAAAGGTATTCACTATGATTTGTTTGTTGTTGAAGTTTTAATAATAAATTAATACACCAATCTTTTAGTTGATATGAGGAACTGATAAGGGAGTTGATACTTTCGTATTCTTTTTTTATAAATTCATAGTCATCATTTGTTTGGTCTGTTAGATCACAATACAGTTGCTGGTAAAACAAATTATTTTTTCGTTTTTGGTGGTTCATAATATATTGTTCAATCTTTGTAGGTACTAAACAGATGGAAATGTGTGTTAAAAATTTAATATATTTGTTTAACCAGAAAATAAATAACATTAGGGTGTCACTACAATTTTCATTTAAATTAAGTAAAGATTGACATATGTTTTCTTTAGAAATTATAGATTGTTCTCTGGTTTCGGTATGATGTATTAACAAATTAATGAATCCTGTATCATTCATTGACTTGATTAATTTTTGTTGATATTTAAGAAGTATAATAGACATTTCTTTACTACCTAATTTTGTTTCACATAATTCTTGATATATGTGGTTAGGATTAATAATATGATTTTGTTTTTCTTCGGTATTACAATATTCTTCAAATTGATGTTGGCTGATAGCTATAGAACGTTGTTGACATCCTGAAATTTTATTGATTATAATATTGTGAAAGCAACTTTTGAAGATTAAATCTTGTTCTTTTTTACTTAGTTCCGGAAATTTCTGTGTTATTTCTCTTGTATATTCTCTGGCAATAGGATAGAAAAAATGAGAGGCAATTTTATTCGAACAATCGATATATTTAAATTGTTTTTTCTTGAATGTTTTATAGAATTTTGTGCGCTTTAATTGATATTTTTTATCATAGTGACGATAATTGCACTCTAAAAAGTCTTGTTTACATTTCATAAATTTTTCATGACCATAATTGGTGCTTTGATAGGCGATTTCAATAATTTGATAGAAATCTTCAATAATTTCATGGATATTTGTATTATTCATATAAGTTCACTCCTAATGTGCTTATTATACCACATTTAAGTATTTTTTTACATATTTGTATTGATGTAAAGTTACATATAGGATATTAAAACTACTAGCAATGATGAGTCCGTACATGCCAATTCTTAGGGTGGATAAAAATAATAGTAAAACTGTTCTTAAAATCATTCCTTGTAATGTTCCAGCCATTGCTTCTTTTGCTTTACCCATTGCTTGTAGCGTTGCGGTTAATGGTGCCTGTATATAGAAAATAAGAAAAACGGGTGCAAGCACACGCAGATATGTAACACCTTCTGTTGTATTATAAATAAATTTTAGTGCAAATTCCGGGATGAGTTCAAATAAAATGGTCATTGGAATACCAATTAACAAAGAAAAACCAATGGCTTGTCTTAGCTTTCCTTTCGCATAAACATAATGACCATGACTATATGCTTTACTAATTGTTGGAATTAAAGCTTGTGATATAGCCATAGTAAAGAAAGATGGCATTAGAAGAATTGGCATAATATATCCGTTTAGAATTCCATATTCTGTAACCATAAAATGGTTAGAGTAACCAATTCGTAATAAAATAAATGATAATATAATAGGTTCGAAGAACGCACCTATATTGCCAATTAAGCGACTTCCTGTGGCCGGTAAACTAATACTAAATACATCTTTGATGTTTTGTTTTTGTGGAATAAAATCTTGTTTAGATAGTTTAAATTGCTTAGGAAGAAAGAAAAACAATACCAGAATGGAGGTTAACTCGCTAAAAATGTTAGATAATATAATAAAAGCAACTGCGTATTCTAAACCAAATGATAGAAAATAAGGAATACCAAAAGCTAAAATTAATAAACGAACTAAATCTTCGATGACATTAGATACAACATGGGGAATCATTCTTTGTTTGCCAAAAAAATAGCCACGTAAAATACTTGAAATACTAACAAATGGTAATACAAAAGCCATAGATAAAATTCCTAAATAACAACGTTCTTCATGAAGAAGATTAGTGGCTAATGTGTGACTAATTAGAAAGACAATAACTAGTAAGATTGTATTTAGGAGTAAAGAAATAGGTATGATGGAAAATACAAGATTTTTATTGTTCTTCTTATCTGTTGCGACTAATGTTGAAATAGCTATTGGAAAACCCAACTGGGCAAGGGCTATTAGCAACATAAAAGTTGGTGATATCAACATATAAATACCAATTCCTTCGGTACCAATGGCTCTTGTCATTACAATCTTAATAACCATACCTAATAGTTTTGTTAAAGCACCACCTATAATAAGTATAATAGTTGATTTAATAAATGTACTTTTTCGTATCATGATATCACCCATAGTAACTATATGTTTGTATATATCATATTTTTCTTTCAATATTGATAAAATATGTTAAAATAATATTTGAGGTGTGAGAAATGGATACAAAATTTGCAACCGATCTTTTAATTATGTTATTAGTAAGTGATCATCAACTTTATAGACAGGAAGAGAGTTTATTATTACAAATCATCAAGCATAAAAAAACAGATATAAAAGAAATTTATACTGAAGTAATATGTAATTATTCATCAAAAACATATGACAAAATAAAAGAGAAAAAATCATTAGTAAAACAATTATATCGTGTAGCGATGAACATGCCAGACTTTTTATTTTCATTGATGGGTGAAAATCCTACCTTTGCTTCCTTTTATCAAAGGTTAATACAATATGTGTCTATTAATTCTTGGGAAGACGCTTATGATGTAGAAAAATTTTGTTCTTTTCTAAATTTTTATTCAGTCTCATTAAATTTAGAAGAAATTGGACAAGGTCGTTATGTTGCTTATGGTGGACAAAATAATCATGAACAGTTATTATTACCATTAAATATTGAACAAAACAACGAATTCACTCACTTTAGTAATAATCATGTTCGTCAAGTGTTTTTCCTTGAAGAAGATGATGTCAAAAAAATACAATATACAGATTATGATTCTCTAAACGAAAGACGAGAAACGTATGATATGTACGATGATCAAAAAGGAAATTATGTATACATATATCAAAACTATGATGTCAGTGAAAACAGTATATTAGAAATTGCTTTGGTAGATAATAAATGGGATAAACCGCAACTTGTATTTTATGTTCAAACAATGAATTGGAATATGACGGTGCAAAAAAGATGTGGTGAAAATATCCAAGTTGATTTTCAAGCTAATCATTTAGTTGCTAATCAGTATTGTACAAAACAAAAACAGCTTGTTTTGCTATATCAAGTTTTGCACCAGGAGATTAGTGACACTTTACCAATTTATAATATTATTGATTTATTTCTTCCTTCTTTTTCTAAAATAAAGACTTATACTAAGAATCAAAAAATGAATTAATGATTAATAAATGAAAAGTAAATTCAGGTATTAAATAAGGAAAAATAAGTTTTCCTTATTTTTTTTACTTTAAAAATCTGCTATAATGGGAATGTAGGTTATATGGAGGGTAAATTATGGAAATTGTATTTCATTCTTTAGAGGAATTATATACACGTTTAAAACCTGCTTTATGCACTAAACGTGAAGAGATGCGACGTCACGGATATACTTATATTAAAGAAGAAGATATTTGGAATTATTTCAAAGAGAAAAAGTGGAAGACGGCCCATGGTTTACAACTTCATGAAATGGTAGATGATATCTTGAATTGTGAGGATGACTTTATTGATACGTATTTAAAGGAAAAACTAAATGTTAAAAATCGAACATTATATTTTGACAACGAAAAGTAGGAGATGAACACATGAAAAAGAAACGTAATAAAGTATTAAAAAGATTATTTTTATGTCTAGTAACGACAATAGCCTTAGGTTTTTTATTTAAACCATTATTTTCTAATTTGAATTTTGGTTTAGATTTACAAGGTGGTTTTGAAGTATTATATCAAGTAAAAGGAATTGATGGAAGTAAAGCAACTTCTGCCGAAGTAAATGGGACTTATAAAGTCATTCAAAAACGTATTGATGGTTTAGGAGTATCAGAACCAGAAATTACAGTAGAAGGCGACGATAAAATTCGTGTTGGCTTAGCTGGGGTTACAGACCAAGAAACTGCTCGTAATACGTTAGGAAGAGTAGCTAGCTTAACTTTTCGTGATACTGATGATAATTTATTAATGGATAGTTCAGTATTACGTAGTGGTGGAGCGAAAGTTAGTCAAGATGCGAATGGTAATCCAGCTGTTGCTTTAAGCATTGCTGATAAAGATCGCTTTTATAAAGTCACTAAAAAAATAAGTGAGAGTAGTGACAATCGTATCGTTATTTGGTTAGATTTTGAAGATGGGGTAGATTCTTATGAAAGTGAGAGTGCTTCTTGTGGTAATTTAGCATCTAGTCGCTGTTTATCTGCCGCAACTGTCTCACAAGGATTTGCCAGCGATGTCATTATTCAAGGAAATTTTACTGAGAAGGAAGCTGAAGAGTTAGTAACTTCTTTAAACTCTGGAAGCTTACCTACAAAATTAACAGAAGTATCTTCTAAAACAGTAGCTGCTTCTTTTGGTGAAAATTCATTAGAAAAAACTTTTGTTGCTGGTTTAGTTGGAATAATTTTAATTATGGTTTTATTGATTGCTCTTTATCGTTTTAGCGGTCTTATTGCCAGTATTGGAATGATTGTTTATACATTCTTAACATTCTTAGTATTTTGGCTATTTGGTGGTGTATTAACATTACCAGGAATTGCCGCTGTCGTAATTGGAATAGGTATGGCAGTCGATGCCAATGTCATTAATTTTTCACGTATTCGTGATGAATTATGTAAAGGGACAAAATTAAAAATGGCTTATAAAGAAGGAAACAAAAATTCTTTCATGTCTATTTTTGATTCTAATTTTACAACTTTAATCACAGCTATTATTTTATTTATATTTGGTGAGAGTAGTGTACGTGGATTTGCGACTATGTTAATTATTAGTATTGTTACAACGATGCTTATCATGGTAGTGTTTGTACGCTGGTTATTAAATAAGTTTGTTGAAACAGGATATTTTGATGATAAATATAATTTATTTATTGGATGCAACAAGAAAGATTTAAAACGTGGAACAAAAACACGTTATGAAAAAATTGACTTTATTAAGAATCGTAAATGGTATTATTTATGTAGTGTAATAATTTTGATTGTTGGTGTTATTTCTTTAGTAACGCAAGGATTACATTTAGGTATAGATTTTAAAGGTGGAACTTCTATTACCCTAAGTGCAGGAACTAATATGACTGAAAAAACAGTTACCAATGATTTAGAAGAGTTAGGATATAAGATTGAGAGTGTAGATAGTTTAAGTGATAAAAGTATTCAAGCTAAAATCGCAGATTCTTTAACTAAAGAACAAGTAATGGAAACTGAAGAATATTTCACAAATAAGTATAATGTTCAAACAGATATTGGTGTTATTTCTAATATGGTTAAACAAGAATTAATTAAAAACGCATTTATTTCTTTAATTCTTGCTAGTATAGGTATTGTATTATATTTATCATTCCGTTTCCGCTTTAGTTATGCAGTTGGCGCTATTGTGTCTTTATTA
Organism: uncultured Bacilli bacterium; assembly: GCA_944332155.1. Taxonomy (GTDB): domain Bacteria; phylum Bacillota_I; class Bacilli_A; order RF39; family UBA660; genus Pelethosoma. The sequence goes on along the minus strand of CALVJM010000014.1, from coordinate 4,341 downwards.
CATGATGCCTTCTTCATTGTTGCTTTATTTAGTATTTTTGGATTAGAAGTCAATAGTATTTTTATCGCTGCTATTTTATCAATCATTGGTTATTCTATTAATGATACAATTGTTACTTTTGATCGAATTCGCGAAAATAAAAAAACATTATATAACAACAATATAAAGAAAGAAGAACAATTACAACATGTGATTAATCTTAGTTTAAGACAAACTTTAGGTCGTAGTATCATTACGACATTAACGACATTAATTCCTGTAGTATCGTTAATTTTACTAGGAAGTCATGAGATATTAAACTTTAATATAGCATTATTATTTGGATTAATATCAGGAGTATATTCGTCTATTTGTATTGCTAGTCAATTATGGTTTGATATTGAAAAAAGATCAATTGGAAAACCAAAGAAAAAGAAATGGTATGAAGATGATTCTATGCCTGAAGAAAAGAAAATAAAAGGAATTAATGCATAAACTATAGAAAGTGGTGATATCATTGGTTCAACAAAAAGTAAATGATTATTATTGTGAATTAATGGATAAAGTTTCCTCTTATATTACAGATAAAGAAGAAATTGATTTGATTCAAAAAGCATATGAGTATTCTAGCCAAAAACATCTTGGAGAAACACGTTTAACTGGGGATGACTATATGGTTCATCCTCTCAATGTGGCTATTATTTTAATCGGAGTTCGTGCCGATTATGAAACTATTTGTGCTGGATTACTGCATGATCTTTTAGAAGATGATCATACAGAATACCGTACTTTAGTAAATGAGTTTGGAAAAAATATTGCTGATTTAGTAGAGGGATTAACGCGTATTAATCGTTTAAATTTTGAAGGTGATAAACAATCGGTTATTGCTTCTAATCGTAAGATTTTAGTAGGTTTAACAGAGGACGTAAGAATTATTATCTTAAAACTTGCAGATCGTCTTCATAATATGCGTACATTATGGGCGATTCCCGAAAAAGCACAAAAAGAAAAAGCAAAAGAAACTTTGGATATCTTAACGCCAATTGCTCATCGTTTAGGAATTGGGCATTTGAAGAGTGAATTAGAGGATTTATCATTACGTTATTACAAACCAGATATTTATTTCTCTATTGTTGAAATGTTAAATCAAACTAAAGCAGAACGTGATCGCAATGTTGCTGATATGATAGAAAGCGTCTCTTCTATTCTAAATAAAAAAGGAATTAAACATAAGATTAAAGGACGATCTAAAAGTATTTATAGTATTTATAAAAAGTTAGATAAAGGTAAAAAGTTCTCGGATATCTATGATTTATTGGCTCTTCGTGTTTATGTCGATGAAGTAGAAGAATGCTATCAAGCATTAGGATATATTCATGCTGTATATAAACCAATGCCTAGACGTTTTAAAGACTATATTGCAATGCCTAAAGCCAACATGTATCAATCTCTTCATACTACTGTATTTGGTGTTCATGGAGAATTATTTGAAATTCAAATTCGTACATATGAAATGGATGAAATAGCTGAAAATGGAATTGCTTCACATTGGTCTTATAAAGAAAAAGGAAGTAATACTAAAGCAGCCTTACAGAATACCATGGAACAAAAATTACAATTCTTTAAAGCAATCATGGAATTACAAAAGAATGAGGCATCGGATGATGAGGTTGTAAATACCTTAAAAGAAGATGTTCTTAATACTTCTATTTATGTATTTACACCAGACGGAGATGTTATTGAACTTGCCAATGGATCAACCCCTATAGATTTTGCTTATCGTGTCCATACTAATGTTGGAAATAAAATGGTTGGTGCGATTGTTAATGGAAATATGGTTCCATTAGATTATAAATTACAAGATAATGATGTTGTAAAAATTAAAACCAACAAAAATTCAGTAGGTCCAAGCAAAGAATGGTTAAATATCGCATATACAACACAAGCAAAAAATAAAATTCGCTCTTATTTTAATAAAATTGATAAACAAGAACATTTAAAAAGGGGAGAAGAATTATTAAAAGAAGAGTTACGTAAAAGAAAAGTAGCCTTTAATGATTTTTTAAGTCCTGAAAATATTGATAAAATACTTCGTGAATTAAAATATAAAGACTTAAATGAAGTATATACTAATTTAGGAAATAATAAATTGTCTATTGCTACACTTATGAATATTATTTATCATGAGTTGGATAGTAAAGAAGATTTAATATTAAAAAAAGCTACACAAAATAAGGTGGTGTCTCCAACAAGTATTAAAAACGACATTATTGTTCGTGGAATCGATCAAATTAAGGTAAATGTGGCTTCATGTTGTAAACCGATTCCAGGTGATTCTATTGTAGGTTATATTACCAAAGGAAACGGAATTGCTGTACATCGTATGTCATGTCCAAATATTAAAGATATTGAAGAAAGAATTATTGAAGTTTCATGGAATGATGAAATTACTAAAAAGTATCCAACATCTTTACTAGTACATACGACTAATCAAAAAGATGCTTTATTAAAGATTATCACGAAAACATCAAATACAAATATTTTAGTGCAAAGTATCCGCTCTTTAACCAGTCATAAGGATGAGACGACGTTTGAATTAGTGGTTGTTGTATCTAATATAGATGACTTAAATAAATTTTTAAACGATATTCGCGCTCTTCCTGATATTGTGGAAGTAGAAAGGGTTATAAAATAATGCGTTTATTATTACAACGTTCTTTAGAATCAAAAGTTGAGGTGAATGGAGAAATTGTGGGGCAAATTCCATATGGTTTTGTGGCTCTAGTATCTTTCACCGAAGGAGATACTATAAAAGACATTGATTATTTAGTTGAAAAAATGATTCATTTACGTGTATTTGATGACGAAAATGGTGTTATGAATCGATCTTTATTAGATGTGAATGGAAGTATCTTAAGTATTTCACAATTTACTTTATATGCGGATACAAAAAAGGGACGACGTCCAAGTTATATGCATGCTTTACGTGGTGAAGAAAGTAGTCAATTATATACCCTTTTTAATGAAAAAATTAAAGCTTTGGGAATTTCTTGCGAAACTGGAATTTTTGGTGCAGACATGAAAGTGACCATCCAAAATGATGGACCAGCTACTTTTATGTTAGAAAGTAGGTTATAATATGTTCAAGAATAAATTAAATTATAAGTTATTAAACTTTTTATTACTAACAGGAATTGTGTTTCTAATGTATGAAACAGGTAAATTATGGATGGGTGTTACCAATAAGTTTCTATCTATCATTGGTCCTTTTCTATTTGCCTTTGCTGTCGCATATGCGTTATATCCATTTTTACGCTATTTAGAGAGTAAAAAAATTCCTAAAAGTATTGCGATGTTTATTGTTATTGGACTGGTATTAGGTGTCCTAGCCATTACGATTGGTCTCATCGCACCACTTTTATTTGAACAACTTAGTAGTTTATTTAATAGTATTATTGCCTTTTTAAAAGAGTTATCTTTGGATTATGACATTAATATTGGACCATTGCAAGCTAATCTATCAGAAGCCTTTAATGATATTATTAAAAGTTTAAGCAAATATATTTCGGATGGAGCCATGAACGCTATAGGTGTTTCTCTAAATGCCATTTCTATGATTGTCGTTGGCTTCTCCGCAGCTATTTACTTCTTAATTGATATGAAACGTATTCGTGAGGGAATTAAAAAATTCCTAAAATTACGTTCAAATAAAGCATATCGCTATGTTCAATTATTAGATCATGAAATGACTAATTACTTTGATGGTTTCTTTAAAATCGTATTAATCACATTATTTGAGTATACGATTACATTCTATATTATTGGACACCCTAATGCTTTATTACTTGGATTCTTAGCTGCAGTTGCTACTTTAATCCCTTACTTTGGCGGAATTATTACTAACTGTATTGCTTGTATTACTGCATTTGTAATTAGTCCAGCATTATTTATAAGAACTATTATTGCATTCTTTATTCTATCTAATTTAGATGGTTATGTTATCAATCCATTTGTTTATGGAAAAACCAATAGTGTACATCCAATCATTGTTATTCTATCTGTCTTCGCTGGAGGTATACTAGGTGGTGTGGTTGGAATTATCGTTTCACTACCAGTCGCAATTTTAATTATAACAACTTTAAAATACTTTAAAACAGATATTGCAGATAAGTGGGAAAATATTAAAGATAGTAAAGAAGAAAAAGTCTCATAATTGAGATTTTTTGATTAGATTTAGTGTAATTTAATTCTTTTAAGTTTAACTAAAGTTTTATTTTAAAATAACTCAGTAAAATAGAATAAATTTTACTGAATTTAAAAGAAGTAAGAAAAAAAGAAGAAAAATTATATTTTTAAGATAAA
>CALVJM010000013.1 GCA_944332155.1 uncultured Bacilli bacterium | reverse complement strand
GCTGAATGTTTAATCGCTTCTGAAACCAAAAGTGAGGACATAGATACAGCAAAACAAGCCATCAAAGATAAAGGTACACCCGACTTTACAAAAACAGCTCCGGTTATAACCTATGAAGAGAGAGTAAGTACAAATACAACAACTGTTTCCAATCCAAATTATTGGCAAATAGGAACTGGTTATAAACTCAATGCCGAGACTGGATATTATACATTAACTGAATATAGTTTAAAAAATCCTAGCAGTGTAGATTATAGTAGTGGAAATTATTATACATGTGCGAGTGTAGTAGCTTCATGTACAACGATGTATCGAATTACCAAGGTGGATACAACTACCAATAGTAGTGGAACAGTAACTTATCGAGGAACAATGTATAGTTATACGACAGGAATAAAAAGCTATGATAATAGTGGAACGGGAATGTATGCGAGTACAGATGATTTTGGAGATACCTTCTATTACAGAGGAGCAGTCGGAGGAAATTATGTTAAGTTTGCTGGATATTACTGGCGCATCATTAGAGTCAATGGTGATGGAAGTATTCGATTAATTTATGACGGAACAACACCACATGAGAATGGCGATAGTAGTAACAATCGTCAAGTAGGAACAAATGACTTCAATAGTTATTGGAATGATAATGCCTATGTAGGATATATGTATGGAGATACAAGTAATAATCAAGTTACTGAATCTATAACTACATTTGATTATAGTGGTTTATCTATGACCACAAAATATTATTTTGGAACAACATATACATTTGATAAAGATACAAGAAGTTTCAAATTAAGTGGTGATTTAGTACAAGCAACACCAAAAGAGTATCGCGAGAAATATAATACAGATAATTATTATAGCTGTATAAGTACTAATTCTGAGGCTAGTTGTCAACGATTCTTTCATGTTGTATCAGGAATAAATGACACAACTTTACGCGTAAAAGGTATTGCATATTCATCAACAAGTTACGAAACAGCACATGAGAATGAAATAAATAGTATAATGAAGAACTATTTAGATAATTGGTATGATAAAAATTTAATAAGTTATACAGATAAGTTATCAAATGAAGCGGTATATTGTAATAACCGAGTACCATCTACTACGAAATCAGGTGTATATCAACAAGAAGGATATGGAATCAATCCAACAATGTATGATTATGAGAAATTCTGGGACTGGTCAGGAGCAAGAAAAGGACCAAATTTAGTATGTGCTCAAAGTAGTGATATGTTTAGTGTATCAAGTTCAACAGGTAATGGAGCCTTAACCAATCCGATAGGTTTAATAACTGCCGATGAAGTGAATATGGCTGGAGGTAGAACGAATGCCCAAAATAGACTATATTATTTATATAGTGGTACCTATTATTGGACGATATCTCCGTCCCACTTCGGCAACGGGTTTACTGCCAATGGGTTCGTCGTGTCGTCCGCGGGTGAGCTTACGAGCAGCTACGTGCTCGGTGGTTACGGTGTTCGTCCAGTCATAAATCTTGATTCATCAAAGATTACTTTTAGCGGTACCGGAACGATGCAAGATCCTTATGTAATTGAGTAATAATTACTATAAAATGTAAATAAGTTATTAGAATGTCTAATAATTGAAAAAATAATGTGAAAAACATTATTTTTTTCTTGATTTATGTTATACTATTACTGTGATAATAAGGAGGTAAGAACATGGATGCATGGAGAGGTTTCAAAGGCGAAACTTGGCAAAAAGAAATTAATATTGAAGACTTTATTATAAATAACTATACATTATATGAGGGTGATGATTCTTTTCTTGCGCCCATTAGTGATAAAACATGTGTAATTTTAGATAAGGTTAACCAATTAAAAGAAGAAGAGTTAAAAAAAGGTGTCTTAGATATTGAAACTAAGATTATGGCTGGAATAGATGAATTTGATCCAGGATATATTGATAAAGATAATGAGGTTATTGTGGGACTTCAAACTGATAAACCATTAAAGAGAATTGTTAATCCATATGGTGGAATGCGTATGGTTTATCAAGAATTAGATGCGTATGGATATAAACTAGATCCAGAGGTGGATAAATATTTTAATAAATATCGTAAAACACACAATGATGCAGTTTTTGATGCTTATACTGAAGAGGTTAGAAAAGCACGTCATGTAGGATTACTTACAGGACTTCCTGATGCCTATGGTAGAGGACGTATTATTGGTGATTATCGTCGTGTAGCGTTATATGGTATTGATTACTTAATTGAAGAAAAGAAAAAAGATTTAAAGAATCTTACTGGTGATATGTTAGAACCAATGATTCAATTACGTGAAGATGTATCAGAACAAATTAGAGCATTAAATTTAATGAAATCTATGGCTGGAAAGTATGGTTTTGATATTTCTAAACCAGCAACAGATGCCAAAGAAGCAATTCAATGGTTATATTTTGCTTATTTAGCAGCCGTAAAAGAAAATAATGGAGCTGCAATGAGTTTAGGTCGTACGTCCACTTTCTTAGATATTTATATTGAACGTGATTTAAAAGAAGGAAAGATTACGGAAGATGAAGCTCAAGAACTTATTGATCAATTCATTATTAAATTACGTTTAGTTAATCATTTACGTACACCAGAATATAATGAACTATTTGCAGGAGATCCAACTTGGGTAACAGAATCTTTAGGTGGTATGACAAATAATGGAAAACCATTAGTAACTAAAAACTCATTCCGTTATTTAAATACTTTAATTAATTTAGGATCTTCTCCAGAACCAAACTTAACAGTTTTATGGTCATATCATTTACCAGAAAACTTTAAAAAGTATTGTGCGAAGATTTCTATCTTAACTGATTCTATTCAATATGAGAATGATGATATTATGCGACCTATTCATGGTGATGATTATGGTATTGCATGTTGTGTTTCAGCAATGACAATTGGAAAACAAATGCAGTATTTTGGAGCTCGTACCAATATCGCGAAAGCATTACTTTATGCGATTAATGGTGGAGTTGACGAGATGAAAGGTGGAGTCATTATCGAAGGTATTGAAAAAATGAATGATGAATACCTTGATTATGATAAAGTTCGTAAGTCTTATTCTTTAGTACTAAAGAAACTTTCTAAAATATATGTAGATGCGATGAATACCATTCATTATATGCATGATAAATATGCTTATGAACGTGGACAAATGGCTTTACACGATACTAATGTAGAACGTTTAATGGCTTTTGGAGCAGCTGGTCTTTCGGTCGTTGCAGATTCTTTATCAGCGATTAAATATGCAAAAGTAAAACCAATTCGTAATGAGGAAGGAATTACTGTTGATTTTGAAGTAGAAGGGGAATTCCCTAAATATGGAAACGATGATGATCGTGTTGATGCTTTAGCTAAAGAAGTTGTTGAAGAATTAATTAACGATTTAAAAGAACATCCTTTAATTCGTAATGCAAAACATACATTATCTATTTTAACTATTACATCTAATGTAGTGTACGGAAAGAAAACAGGAGCGACACCAGATGGTCGTAAAGCAGGAGTTGCCTTTGCACCAGGAGCTAATCCAATGCATGGACGTGATGCCTCAGGTGCTCTAGCATCTTTAAATTCAGTAGCTAAAATTCCTTATAAAGATGTATGTGAAGATGGAGTATCTAATACTTTCTCAATAGTACCATCTGCTTTAGGTCATTCTTTAGAAGAACGTACCGAAAAATTGGTAATGTTAATGAATGGATATTTTAAACAAGGTGCACAACACCTTAATGTTAATGTTTTAAATCGTGATACTCTAATTGATGCGATGGATCATCCAGAAAAGTATCCAACATTAACTATTCGTGTAAGTGGATATGCGGTTCGTTTTAATCGTCTAAGTCGTGAACAACAATTAGAAGTAATTAATCGTACTTTCCATGGTGAGATTTAATGATTGGTTATATTGAATCAGTAGAGACAATGGGACTTGTAGATGGTCCAGGTATAAGATATGTTGTATTTATGCAAGGGTGTCCATTACGTTGTTTATATTGTCATAATCCTGAAACATGGGCAGAACGAAAAGAAAATCCTACTACACCAGAAGAACTTGTGGAAAAGATTTTACGATTTAAACCTTATTTTGAAGATGGTGGTGGTGTTACTTTTTCCGGAGGAGAACCATTACACCAACCAGAATTTTTACTAGAAACCTTAAAATTGTGTAAAGAAAAAGGAATTCATACATGTTTAGATACTTCTGGTGTTGGAAAAGGGTTGGAAGAAGAAATTCTAAAGTATGTGGATTTAGTCATATTAGACGTAAAAGCAATCAATCCAGAAGAGTATACTAAAATTACTAGTAAACCTATTCAAGCATCTTTAAATTTCTTAAATTTATGTCAGAAAATGCATAAAAAAATGTGGTTACGACAAGTCATTGTTCCAGGGTTAAATGATGATGAAGAACATATTCTACGTTTCAAAAAATTTATTGATTCATTAGAAAATATTGAAAATGTAGAACTCCTTCCGTATCACTTATACGGAACTTCAAAATATAAGAAATTAGGAATTCCTTATCGCTTAGAAGGAGTCCCAGCTATGGACATTGATCGTTGTAAACAATTACAAGATTTGTTAACAAAATAGGTGCTTATGGCATCTATTTTTGATATACTATAGTTGGTGGTATTATGAAAGAAAATTGCGAGTGGAAGTATCAACCTTATCAAGGAATTTTAACAAAAGGTGAACGCATAGTAGGAAGTGTGACATTAATTCCTATACAACCTAAAATTCTAGAGATTAGACATACTTACGTGGATTCTACATTACGAGGACAAGGAATAGGTAAACAGTTATTAGTTTCTTTATTAGAAGAAGAAAGCTTAAAAGAAATGTTATTTAAACCAACTTGTTCTTATGCGGTCACATTTTTTGAAAAACATCTAGAATATCAAAAACGTCTATACAAAGGAGGAAAATAAAATGAAAGAAATTGTAGAGATATTAACACAAAGAAATGAAACCATTGCGACGATGGAATCTTGTACGGGTGGTATGATTGTTAATGCTATTACGAATGTAGAGGGTTCTAGTAATGTGTTAAAATTTAGTGCGATAACCTATAGTAATGAATACAAAGTAAAAATGGGTGTGCCCAAAGAAACTATTAATCAATATACGGTATATAGTATGGAAGTCGCAAGAGAAATGGCTCATGCAATTAGTGTATTTGCTCACTCTAATTATGGGATTGGTATTACTGGTAGAATGAATGTAGAAGATCCGAATAATCAAGGTGGGGATACGAGTTTTATTTATATTGCTATTTATCATGCCAATACGAATCATTATGATACTTTAACTTTAAATGCAAAACTACAATCAAGAGAAAAGAACAAAGAGATGATATTACATGCGATAGAGAAAGAGTTATTATTTACATTTAAGAAAAATGAATTTGAATAATAGCGGTCAATCATCTCTTGTTCCATTTGATGAACAAAAAAATAAAGTTGTTTATTTTATAGATACAAATTGTAATTTAAGTTCTTATTTTTTACGAAATGATACGAATCATTATTTGGGTTATTTGCTTTTGTTGTTGGATGGAAAGGTAAATATACAAGCATTAGAACTGCAAAAGGAGTTTCAGTATATTTTAGAACATCGCCTAGAAATAAAAAAATTAGTTCTTGGGCAGACAAACAATCAACTTCAACATGATTGTATTCAAATCGCAACTAAAATTCATAAAAGACTTTTGAACGATAATTTTTTTATCATGAAAAGTTGGATTTATTTACCAAAACTGGAAGAATATATTATGGTATATTCGATGCCAGAATTTAATGATAAGCAATATAAAAAGATTTTTGAACTATATGAAAGTTTAAATATAATGAATTATACGAAAGTATCAACAACAGATGTGACAGGTGGACTTTTTGTAAAGTCTTTAGAACATCAATTAGAAAATCACAAACAAAAATGATTGTTTGAAAAAAACTATAAAGAGCTGAAATATGTTAGATTTAAGAAATTGGTAAGAATGGTTTTACCAATTTTTTTGTTTTCTGTCAAAACAGATTTTAGATATCTGTAAAAATGATCTTACAGAAACCTCAAAAGTGTTGTTTGCCCTTGTTTTTTTGTGTGTTATAGTGTCTTTATAAGGAAGAAAAAAATGAACATATTAACTAAAGATAAGAACTTTAAAATGTTATTTGATAGTGATGAACACATCAATATCTTAACGAGATTTTTAAGTAGTGTCCTAAATATTCCATATAAAAAATTAAAAGGAAAAGTAAAACTAGTAAAGAGAGCGTTAGATGAAAAAGCAGTTGTAGTAAGTCAGGCGGTTGATGTATTAGTCGAACTTCCCGGAAGGAAGATTCAAATAGAAATGAATCCAGTGACCCATTCTAATTGACAAGAATTTTTTATAGTAGTTTGCCAAATAGTAAAATGTATAATCAGGCAGATGATTTTATTCAAATTAATTTTAATGGATTTCAGGATGATGAGGAATATATTGATTTATATGAAATGATGACCGAATATAGAAAAATAAATCATATATAAATATATCAAAATGTGTGGAAGATGGTATAACGGAAATGCTCAAATATCTTTATGGCTGAAAATCTAGAAGAAATCGAATAATTATAGATTATTTATGATTATCAAAAAACGATAGAGCGACTATCGTTTTTAATGATCTACTAAGCGATATAAATTAATCGAAGGTCGATTAAATAATCTAAAGTTATATCTTGAGGTACCTATTCCACTGGAAATATAGAAATCTGTACCATTTAAATTATAATAATTTTTATAGTATTTTTTTGCGCCAGATGGTAATATAATTGCCCCTACACCTGGAAGTCTTATTTGTCCATCATGGGAATGTCCAGCTAGAATTAAATCATAGTTTTCTGGATTAACTTGCTCGACATAGTCTGGTTCATGCATAATTAGAATTTTATATTGAGGAAAAGTATTTTTATTTTCTTCTTTTTGTGTATTAAAATAATCGTTCATTACTTTAATTTTTTCTTCTAGTGTTTTTTCTTTTTGATAAGTGTTGGTAGATAAGCCACCTAAAAAGATTGGTTGAGTAGAATTATCGTAAATAATATCGTAACGGTCGTTTAAATTAGTGAACCCACTATCAGCAATAATAGTTGCCCATTTATCAAATTTATAATCGTGATTTCCTGTAATTGCGTATTTTCCAATCCGAGCTTCTAAGTCTTTCAGAATATTAGAAATGACATTTGCCATTCGATCAGTTAACATTGTATCTTTGTCTATTAAATCACCGGTTAAGACGATAATATCTGGTTTTAAACGATTGACCTTTTTTACTAGGGATTCTAATTCTTTCTTTTTAATAGTTCTACCATAATGAATGTCAGATATTTGAATAATTTTAGTTCCATAAAAACTGTCTGGTATAGAACTATTTGTCACTTTATATTCTTTAACATAAAGGCCACTAGTTCCAATATAACGAGCATAAATAATTATTCCCATAACTAAAGCAACAAAAATGCCAAATCCCATCAATATTTTCTTTAAGTGACTTCTATTTTCCATGATACCACCATTATTATTTTATCATATAAATATTGTTTTTTAATCGTTTTTACAACAAAAATAACTTTTTGACACTCTTTCCCAACGTGCACATATTGTAAGATTACCGGTTGTTCCTATAGGGATGGAAGAGATTTTTTGGTTATCTAAAAACCAACCTAAAAAAACATAACAACGACGTGTAGTTGGAGGGGTTAATAAAATAGGTAAATCGTTTGCGGTATATGTGGTAGGGTTAGTAGTCACTGTTCCTGCTAAATTACAATATTGTATGTTATAAGTAATTACATTTAAAAATAACCAAACTTCTTTTTTATCGTCACTTAAACGAATAATCCAATTATCAAAGTTAATAAATGGTTTTTGATAGCTGTTCGCATCTGATTCTTGTAAAAGGGGATAGAGATTTTGATCTGCTATTCCAATTACGATTGGACTTCCTGTTGATGGTGTAACATAAGTTGAATTTTCTAATTGAATATGTGAACCTTCTGTTAAAGGTCCTGATAAAACAGGAACATTGTTCTTACTTGGTAAGTATAATCCTGTATTCATTTGAACTAATCCTTGAATTTCTAATTCTCCACCATTATATACATCTTTTCCGATGGGGCTTTCATTTTCTGACATAGAAACAGATTCATTCATATTAACCGTGCTTTCGGTATTATTGTAAATGCCGGCTCCTGATGTACTAGCTGTATTTTCAAAAAATTCTACTGAATTAAGTAATAAAGTGGCACCGTTGGTATTATATATACCACCACCCGAAGACGCATTATTTCTAAAAATGGTTGTAATATTGTTGATGGTAATTGTCGAATTACCATAATTATATATTGCACCTCCTTGTATTGCCTTATTTTGTGAGAAACTATCACCGTCAATATTTATATTGCCATTTTCATTAGCGATGGCACCACCATTGTTTTGGGCTTGGTTGCTTGTAAAAGTATCAAAGGTAGAGGTGATAGTTCCTTGATTAGTATTGAAAATAGCCCCGCCATTACGAGCTTGGTTATTTATAAATTGATTATCTTCTAAACGATGATTATTTCCACCATCGATATAAATCACACCACCGTTTTGATTTGCTTTATTATCCTCTAAAGTAGAATCACTAAGTTGTAGATTACTATTTATAATATAAAAGACACCACCATTTTCTGTAGCTTGATTATTGGAAAAATCACCACGAGAAATTACACCATTCTCGTTATTTCCTTGATAATAAACAACCCCACCATTTCTGGCCTCATTGTTCATAATTGAAGCATTTGAATTATTGATAGTAAGTGTACTGTTACCACTTTTAATCATATAGATACATCCACCGTTATCTGTACTTTTATTATTAGTTAATGTGACATTATTAAGGTGTAGTGGACTATTATTTTGTGGATTAATATCATACACACAGCCACCATTTGTGTCAGTATTATTAAGCATACGACTATTATTGATAGAGGTTTCTATAGTAGAATTTCCTAGAAAACATAGACATCCACCATTTTCCGTAGCTTCATTACTATTAAAAATACTATTGTTAAATGATAAGTTTATATGAATTGGACTATCTGTAATCGTATCTTGTGTAAAAAAGACGCCCCCATTTTGTGCCTTATTCTGATTAAGGGAATTGGTTGTCCAGGTGATTATGGATAAAGCACTTGAAATAACATTGTTACCTGGATTTCTTAAGATATATGCGATGGCTCCACCATCCATTTGAGCTTGATTTTCTTGAAACGTACATCCTTGGATAGATGGTGATATCGCACCATTAGTTAGATCAAAATAAATTCCTCCGCCATTTTGAGCTTGATTTTGATCACACATACTGTTAATCGCACTAAAGCCATCATTACGGTTAGTACTTAAGAAATAAATTCCTCCACCATTCTCACTCGCAATATTATGATGAATATTCGCATTGGTATTTAAAGTTAAGTTTAAACGAGTTGAACTTTGAAACTGATTAGAGATATTATTTGTATAATAAATGCCACCCCCATTTTGGGCTTGATTATTTTGAATAGATGCATTATTGACAATATTGATGCGTCCAAAACCATTCCCACTATTTTCTGCGTAAATCCCACCACCTAATATTGCTTGATTATCATTAAGGGATGCATTTGTTGATAGTGTAATACTATCCGAACCATTAGGGTTTACAAAATTAGCCCATATTGCACCACCTTGATTTGCTTGACAGTGTTCGATGATAGTGTTTTGGATAATACTAAGGAAAAAGTTTGTATTAGTAGTACTTATAGCTTGTATAGCTCCTCCTTGGTTACTTATATTATTTTCTAAAAGCATTTCCTCCAACGTTAAACTGCCACCAGTAATCATAATTAAGGGTTGAGTATTTTCGATGTTATTTCCGTTTAAGGTAAAATTAGAAAATGAAACAGTTCCATTAGAAATCGTAAAAAAAGATTCTGTAAATGCAGGTGTTCTTGTGATACGAAAACCATTTCCATCAATAAATACACTGTGGTCAATCAATATTGAAGTACCTGTAGTAGTTAAATCATTCATAAGGGTGATAGAACTTACCATATTATTAATCGCATTTCTTAGTTCTTCAAAAGTTGATACATTCATAATATTCTCCTTTCTTTCAATGTATTATATGAACATCTCAGAAATTGAATATAATTAATTACTAAAAAAACATCAAATCTGATGTTTTACATAAAAAAGAATAAGAATGTTTGTAGTGACATAAGAATTCCGTTATGAATAAAGTGAAGTCCCATTGGTACAAAAATGTTTTTGCTTTTCTTTAATGTATAAGCGAATACCCAACCTGGAATACTATATGGAATTAAATATAGTAAATCCATTGGTGTTTGGTAACTTGGTAATACATGAAGAGATCCAAATATTAATCCGGAAAGGAATATAAATAGAAAATCATTGGTACAAATATTACGGATTGATTTACGGAATGTAAGTTCTTCTACAATAGGTGCGAAAACAACCGCACTGAAGAAAGTATAAAGTGGTACGATAGTAAAGTTTTCACGAATCGTTTCTTCGTTAGATGCCATTGCTCCATTATTTAATCCCATAATTATACTATTACTAATCATCATTAACAATAAAATTAAAAACCAATATTTAATGTATTCATTAAAATAGGTACGATGATTTTTCTTTAAATCTTCAAAGTTTTCTTTTAAATCTTCATAAAAAACAGATATCATTAAAACAATCATAAGAGCTTCAAAGACGATTAGATAAATTGCTTTAATAGTGATAGGTACTGTCTTTAAATCAATTCCAAAAAGATAGAAAGGAACGGGTTGTAACAATGGTAGAAAGAAATAGATCAATAAAACAACGATAGCTTGTATACATTGTTTCCAATATTTTTTATTTGTTAGTGTTCTTTTTTCGTTTTTCATTTTACTCATCTCCATTAACCATTATAACAAATTTTATGATAAGTAGTCCAAAACAATGTGAAATTACACAAAGTTTTCAAAAAAACTAGGTATTTTACATATCTTGTGATATAATGAACTTGGAAGTTTGCGGACGGAAGAGTGGGGGAACCCACTCTTTCATGTGAATATGGAGGTATGTATGGATATTGTAAAGAATGTAAGAGAAGCTGTACAAGCAGAAATCGAACAAGCTGGATATCGCTTAGATGAAGTGTTATATGAAAAAGAAAGTGGAATGAATTTCCTTCGTGTGATTATTGATAAAGATGGAATTATTGATTTAGATGATTGTGTTACTGTGAGTAAGTTAATTAATCCTATTTTAGATGAAAAAGATTTTATTGAAGAGAATTATATATTAGATGTTTGTTCTAAAGAGAAAGGTAGTGAATAAAATGAGAAAGAAAAAGGTAGAAGAACATTTGACAGAAAATAAAATTGACATGGAAGCATTCCAAAAAGCAATGGAAATCTTAGAAAAAGATCGTGGTATTCATCATGAAACATTAATTGAAGCATTAGAGCTTGCATTAACATCTGCTTATAAAAAGAATTTCCATTTACCAAACTCACGTGTTGAAGTGGATCCTGATACAGGAAAAATACGGGTATTCGCATACAAAACGGTAGTAGAAATTCCGGAAGAAGAACATCGTTTAACGGAAGAAGAATTAAAAGAATTAGAAAAAACAGATCCTTATCAACCATTAACTGATGAAGAATTAGAACAAGGATTACCAGAAGAATTTGAATATGATCCAAGAATTCATTTAACATTAGAAGAAGCTCGTAAAATTGTACCAGATATTCAAGTAGGAGAAACAATTGAGGAAGAGGTTACACCAAGAGATTTTGGACGTGTTGCGGCAGCAACTGCAAAACAAGTAATTGTTCAAAAAGTACGTGAAGCAGAACGTGCGAATATCATGGAAGAATTTGGTGATAAACAAGATGAAATGGTTACAGGAATTGTAGAAATGGAAGATGTTCGTAATTATTATGTAAATTTAGGTAAAACGCAAGGTATTTTACCTAAAACAGAAATTATTCCTGGTGAAACCATTAAAATGGGTTCTAGTTTAAAAGTATATATTACCAAAGTAGATAATGCTGGAAAAGGACCATTAATTTTATTATCAAGAAAACATTATGGTTTTGTAAAACGTTTATTTGAATTAGAAATTCCAGAAGTAAATGAGGGTATTATTCTTATTTATAGTGTAGCTCGTGAAGCAGGAGTTCGTACTAAAGTCGCCGTTTATTCAGAAAATCCTAATGTAGAAGCAGTAGGTTCTTGTATTGGAGAACGTGGAAGTCGTATTAATAATATTATTAAAGAGTTAAATGGTGAAAAAATAGATGTTGTAGAATACGATACAGATGCGACTAAATTTATTGAAAATGCGTTGAGTCCAGCTCGTAATTTAACAGTTATTTTAGGAGACGAAAAAGAAAATAAGGCTCTAGTGATTGTCGATGATGATAATTTATCTTTAGCAATTGGACGCAAAGGTTTAAATGTTCGTTTGGCCGCACGTTTAACGCATTATAAGTTAGATGTAAAAACACGTAGTGAAGCTAGCGAAATGGGGATTAATATTTTATGAAAATAAAAAAAATACCTATGCGTACGTGTGTAGTTACTAGAGAAAAATTTCCTAAAAAAGAATTAACAAGAGTGGTTCGTACACCAGAAGGAAATGTCATTGTTGATGAGTCAGGTAAAGCCAATGGTCGAGGAGCGTACTTAAAAAAAGATTTAGCTGTGATTGAAAAAGCTCAAAAAAGTAAAGTCTTGAATCGACAATTAGAGACAGAAATACCTGATATGATTTATGAAGAGTTAAAACAATTAGTAAAATAAAAATTCATATATTAAAAGGAGAGTAGGATAAAATGGTTAGTAGTGTTAATATCTAAATAAGATATTACACTTTATGATAGAAAGAGGTGATAGTTATGATGAGCGTAGAAGAATATGCGTTAGATGTAAACAAAACAGTAGAAGAAATTCTTAAATACTGTGAACGTTTAGGAATTCAAGTATCTTCAAAAGAAGATATGTTAGACGAAGAAGCAATTACTGAATTAGATAGTGAGATTGCGAATGATAAAGATGAAAGAGAACTAGAAGAGGAATTAGAAGACCGTGTGGAAGAAATGATTTTAGATGAAAAAATCAATGTTGATAACACTGTCAAAAAACAAAAACTTAATAAGAAAAAAGATCAACAAGCAAAAAAGAAAAAAGAATTTGCGAATAAAAAGAAACAGATGTATAAACATAAGGAAAAACTTATTTCTAATACTCCAAATACTAATGATAAAATAGTTCCTTATAAAGAAGGAATGACAATTGGTGAATTTGCCAAAGCCATGGGTATTACCGCATCCGAATTAATAAAAAAATTATTTTTACAAGGTATCATGGTAACGATTAATAATACGATTAGTTTTGAAAATGCAGAGATTTTAGCTTTAGATTATGGTAAAGAGTTAAAAAAAGCTGAAAATACTGATATTACTAATTTTGAAGAATATGAAATTATTGATGAAGAAAAAGATTTAATAGAGAGGCCACCAGTTGTAACTATTATGGGACATGTAGACCATGGGAAAACAACATTACTAGATACTATTCGTAAAGCTAATGTTGCAGCTGGAGAAGCCGGAGGAATTACACAACATATAAATGCGTATCAAGTTGAAAAAAATGGTAAAAAGATTACATTTATTGATACACCAGGACATGCTGCATTTACAGAAATGCGTGCTCGTGGAGCTCAAATAACTGATATAATTATTATTATTGTAGCTGCTGATGATGGTGTAATGCCTCAAACAAAAGAAGCTATTGATCATGCTAAGGCGGCTAATGTACCTATTATTGTCGCAATTAATAAAATGGATAAACCAGGTGCAAATCCTGATCGCATTATGACAGAATTAGTAGAATATGGACTTACACCAGAAGAATGGGGTGGAGATACACTATATAATAAGATTGTAGCTACCACAGGAGAAGGTGTAGAAGACTTATTAGATAACATTTTACTTATTGCAGAAATGCAGGAATATAAAGCTAATCCAAATCGTTATGCGTTAGGTACAGTAGTAGAAGCTAGCTTAGATAAACACTTAGGTCCAGTCGTAACTTTACTTATTCAAAATGGAACCCTAAGATTAGGAGATCCAGTAGTAGTAGGTACAACATACGGTAGAATTCGTACCATGAAAAATGATTTAGGTGAAGACATTACCGAAGCAGCTCCATCTTACCCAGTGTCTATTACGGGATTAAATGAAACTCCAACAGCGGGAGATAAATTTATGGCTTTTGAAAATGAAAAACAATCACGTAATATAGCTGAACAACGTAAAGTTCAAGCAAAAGCACGTGAAAATGCTTCAAAAGGAAGTCTATCTTTAGATGATTTATTTTCTAA
The DNA here is from genome assembly GCA_944332155.1 of uncultured Bacilli bacterium. Classification (GTDB taxonomy): domain Bacteria; phylum Bacillota_I; class Bacilli_A; order RF39; family UBA660; genus Pelethosoma. The sequence continues at coordinate 5,637 of CALVJM010000013.1, read as the reverse complement.
GATTCAAGCTGGAAGTAAAGAAATTAATGTTTTAATTAAAGCTGATGTAAATGGAAGTGCCGAAGCAGTTAAAAACTCATTAGAAAAATTAGCGGTAGAAGATGTTCGTGTCAAAGTAATCCGTTCTAGTGTAGGAGGAATCACAGAAAGTGATATTATTCTAGCTAAAGCAAGCGATGCGATTATTATTGGGTTTAATGTACGTCCATCTAATACTATTAAAGATTATGCTAAAGAACAAGGCGTAGATATTCGACTTTATAATATTATTTACAAAGTTGTAGAAGAAATGGAAGCAGCGATGAAAGGGTTACTTGAACCAATTTACGAAGAAAAAGTTCTAGGAACTGCTGATATTAAACAAATTTTTAAGTTTTCTAAAGTGGGATTAATCGCTGGTTCATATGTTACAGAAGGTGTAATTCGTCGTGAAGCGAAAGCTCGTTTAATTCGTGATGGTATTGTTGTTTATGATGGTAATATTGGATCATTACAACGTGAAAAAGATAGTGTTAAAGAAGTAAAAAAAGGATTTGAATGTGGAATTACAATCGAAAACTTTAATGATATTAAAGTAGGAGATACTATAGAGGCTTATGAAATGGTAGAAATAGAGCGTTAATACGTTCTTTTTCTTTTTAACATCTACTTATGATGCGTTAGAAAAAAGTTGTCCAAGGAGTATTTTTGAATGATAACTATGACTCAAGATACAGACTTAGTTACATATAATGTCGATGTGGATTTATCTAATGCATAATTTGCTGGTAAGATTAATTGTCGATTTCATCATATCTCATTTGATTTTTCAAGGATAAAATGATAAATTTATAGTCACATTTAATTGATGCCTTTTTAAAGTGGAATATTGATTATTTATATTTGGTTTACATTGAATATACAAGATTTGTTTAACAATTTTTCATATTAGAACATTATTTATAAAATGCCTTATTATTAAATGAAGTAAATCGTGTTTCTATTGAACAGTTAGTAAAACAGGCAAATTGTAAGAATCAATTACGTATTCTGTTTAACAACATTCAAAAAGTTGCTTTACAGACACACCGTTATAATAGCTGTATCGCTGGAAAGAAAGTTAGAACAAATAAACAAGTTTATCTACAGTATAAACAAACAAAGTAAAAGTATTTATGATTTCTATTAAATAAAGAAGTAAAACAAAATCTTTTATGTTATAATACATATATGGGGTGATAAAATGAGTGTAAAAACTGAGCGAATTGCCGATATGATTCAAAAAGAATTAAGTTATATTTTACAATTAGAAGTTCGTGATTCTGATATTCGTTTTGTGACTATTACAGACGTTCATGTAACTAATGATTTAAGTTTTGCCAAAGTATATGTAACCGTTTTACGAGAAGATAAAAAAGATGAAACTTTAAAAGCTTTAAAAGAAGCTAGTGGTTTCTTAAGAACTGAGTTAGCCAAACGTGTTGATATTCGTCATATTCCAGAATTACAGTTTGTATATGATGAATCTATTGATTATGGAAAGCACATTGAAAATATTATTGATCGTTTACATGAAAAAAGTGATGAGTAATCACTTTTTATGTTTACACATTTGTCGAAAAACTATTAATATTTGAAGAATGTTACTATTTGACAAAGATAATTAGTGTATTAGAATGAATATGTATTTAAAAGTATAATTTTGAAGAATAAAGATTTGTTTAGATGATTTATGTTATTTAGAACAATGGAAAGGTAATTTTACTAAAATTCGTAAGTTTGAAAATAATGGTCTACTAGATGTATTTGTGTCAAACTGTAGTCAAGTATGATTTATTTATATCTTTACTTTACGAATGACTTACTAAGAACAGAAAATCAAATAATGAGTGAAAATTTTAACACAAATAAATAGTAAGACTTTACAAAAAGGAAAATAACCGTTATAATAACATTATATTTGACGTTGAAAAATGTTAGTAGATTATTTATGGGAAGCTAGAAAATTAGTGGTGGATGCAAACTAATCAAAATAAATAATTGAAATACCCATTTGGAGTCAAACCGTGATTTCGCGTTAAGAAAAGAGTGCATAAGTTATTATGAAGTAAGGTGGTACCGTCCACTAGGACCCTTACAATCATAATAGCTTTTTTATTTCTAGGAGGGTTATATGATAAAAAGAGTGATTTTTGATATTGATTATACTTTGTTAAAACCAAATTATGATGAAGAACATACTTTTTTTTCCAAAATAAATATGAATGATTATTTTTTAAATCACATAGGAGAAGTTCTAGACTATTATGAGAAAACACATATTCATTATGAGGTCAATGATTTTCTAAAATATTTAAGTCATTATAGTAAAACATCATTAGATGAAGAATTTTTAAAATGTTGGTTTCAGTTTAATACTGAACTAAAAGAACAAGATGTGAGTGAGGCTGTAGAAATTTTAGAATATTTAAGACAACAAAAGGTGGAGATTGTGGCTCTAAGTAATTGGTTTACTACAGCACAGAGAAAAAAATTGGAAAAAGTTGGACTTATTCAATATTTTGATGAAGTATATGGAGGGGATATCTATTTAAAGCCATATATAGAATCTTATTTAACTGCCATTGGATATTGTGCACCTAATGAATGCTTAATGATTGGAGATAATTTGCAAGTAGATGTAATTGCTCCTTCTAATTTAGGAATTCATGGAATTCATTATACACAGTCAGAATCAAATCACGAATATCCTAAGATAAAAAAATTAACAGAAATTAAAAAATATTTTTAAGAAAGGAAGATATAATGGAAATAAATAGTTATATTGATTATACAAATTTAAAGACCACTGCGACATTGGAAGAAATCACCAAAATGTGTGAAGATGCTATGAAATATCACTTTGCGAGTGTATGTGTACATCCTTATTATGTAAAATTAGTACATGAATTATTAAAGGATAGTACTGTCGCTGTCACTACTGTAGTTGGTTTTCCAATGGGAATGAACACTACTAATGTAAAACAATATGAGGCGATAGAAGCAATTAATGATGGTGCGGATGAAATTGATATGGTTATTAATATGGGAGCTGTAAAGAATAAAGATTATGATTATATCAAAAGTGAGATTGAGGAAGTACGAGATGCCATCGATGGAAAAATTTTGAAAGTAATTATTGAAACTTGTTATTTAACAGACGAAGAAATTATTAAATTAACTGAAATATGTAATGAAACATTTGTCCACTTTATTAAAACATCAACAGGTTTTGGTAGTGCTGGAGCTAACATTGAAGATGTAAAACTTATTCACCAACATAAAAATGATGTATTAGAAATTAAAGCAAGTGGGGGAATCAAAACAGAACAAGAAGTATTAGCGTTTATTGAGGCCGGTGCGACTAGAATAGGAACTAGTCATGCGGTAGAGATGATTAATGAAAAAAGGGAAGAACAATAGAATAAAATAAGAAAGAGGGAGAAAATATGAAATTATATGATGAATTAGTTTGGCGTGGTTTAATTGAAAATATTACAGATGAAAAATTAATTGAAAGATTAAACCAAGGAGGAATGACGTTTTATATTGGAACTGATCCTACAGGAGATAGTTTACATATTGGACATTACTCTACTTTTTCTATGGCTTTTCGTTTAAAACAAGCAGGGCATCATCCTATTCTTTTAGTAGGAGGTGCTACAGGTTTAATTGGTGATCCTAAACCATCTGCTGAACGTCCTATGATTACAAAAGAGACATTAAATTATAACTACAAGAAATTACGTAAGCAAGTAGAAGATATTTTTGGGTTTGAAGTTGTTAATAATTATGATTGGAGTAAAGATATCAACTTTATTGATTATTTAAGAGATTATGGGAAGTTCTTTAATTTAAATTATATGTTAAATAAAGAAACAGTTAAAAGTCGCTTGGATATTGGTATTACTTATACTGAATTTTCTTATATGATTATGCAAGCACTTGATTTCTTACATTTATATGAAACTAAAAATTGTGAATTACAAATTGGTGGTTCTGATCAATGGGGAAATATTACTTCAGGTATTGAATTAATTCGTAAAAAAATAGGAAAAGAAGCGTATGGTTTAACGATGCCTTTAATTACCAAAGCAGATGGTACTAAATTTGGAAAAAGCGAAGGAAATGCGATTTGGTTAGATAAAGAAAAAACATCTAGTTACGAAATGTATCAATTCTTCTTAAATGCTGAGGATTCGAAAGTAATTGAATATTTAAAGAAATTAACTTTTTTAAATAAAGAAGAAATTGAAGCATTAGAAAAATCAAACAATGAAGAACCACATTTACGTAAAGCTCATAAAGCTTTAGCGCGTGAGGTTATTACTTTCTTACACGGTAAAGAAGAATATGAAAATGCGGTCCGTATTAGTGAACTTCTTTTTTCAGGAAACATTCAATCATTAACTAGTAAAGAATTAATGATAGGATTTAAAGATGTACCACATTTTGACATTGATCAAGAACAAAATTTAGTTGATTTTCTAGTAGATCATAAAATTGCATCTAGTAAAAGAGAAGCACGTGAATTTATCAATGCTGGATCTATCACTATCAATGGTAAAAAGGTAACTGATATGGATCATCTTGTTACGATTGATGAGGCAATTGATAAACAATGTACCGTAATTCGTCGTGGAAAAAAGAAATACTATTTAGGTATTTGGAAAAAATAGATAAAGAAAAAATCCCAATTGGGATTTTTTTATTATCTGTTGTAGTATTCAATAATTAATGATTCGTTAATATCAGCATTTAATTCACTACGTTCTGGTAAACGTACGAAAGTACCTGCCATCTTATTTTCATCATAAGTAACGAATTCAACTCTAGTTTTAGTGTTTTCTAAAGATGCTTTAATTGCAGGATGTTCTTTAGAATTTTCTTTTACTGCAATAACATCTCCAGGTTTACAAGTGTATGATGGAATATTTACTTTTTTTCCATTAACAGTAATATGTCCGTGATTAACGATTTGTCTAGCTGCTTTTCTAGTAGGTGCAAAACCTAAACGATATACTAAGTTGTCTAAACGACTTTCTAGTAATTTTAAGAAGTTTTCACCATGAACACCTTTTAATTTACCAGCTTTTTCGAAAATCTTTTTAAATTGTTTTTCACTAAGTCCATACATAAAACGAACTTTTTGTTTTTCTTGTAATTGAACACCATAGTTAGATAATTTTTTACGACGACCTTGTCCATGTTGTCCTGGCGCATAAGGACGACGTGCTAATTCTTGACCAGATTCTAATACAGAAAATCCTAAACGACGAGACTTTTTATATACTGGTCCTGTGTACTTTGACATAATATCCTCCTTTGTCTACATGATACGGACGAGAGGTTATTCGCAATCTTCTAGGGTGTTTGTTTTAATATGTTCGCTTTGCAGCTAAACTACTAATAATCCTTTAATCGGAAACAAACGCATTAGAAAATCCAAATAACGCTGCCAGTTGTATATGCATTTACAATTATAATATGAAACCCTTTGAAAGTCAAGAACTATTTGATAGATACAGTAAAATAGAATAAATTAGTGAAAAGTTTTTCTAAATGCAACCCCTATTTTGTAAAAGGTTGCATTTAACTGGGTAAAGCTATCTAGTTGCA
>CALVJM010000012.1 GCA_944332155.1 uncultured Bacilli bacterium | reverse complement strand
TTTATGGGGTAAGGGGTCTTTTTACCCTTTTATCAAAAACTTGTTTTTTATTTATGTTTTTTTAAAGCAATAGCATAATTTCGTATTTCGTTGATACATTATTTTCAGAATATCATCCGATAGGTTATACCATTTTACTTGAATATAGTGGCGATTTTTCTCATATTTAGGATTGTGATTGATACAGCGATTCCAAGGTTGAATATAGAGCGGACCAAAATGGGGTGTAGGGGATTCTAAATCTGCCTGTTCTAATATAATCTTTTTGATTTCTTCGCTTGTTGCCCAAATAAAATCATCAATCACTCCCAAAATAATAGCGTCAATTTTATGACAACTTTGATTACCTAACAGAACAAAACGATTTATACTATTTTCTAATGTCGATTTTTGATTTAAATATCGGTTAAGTTCGAGTAATTGGGATTTCATTTGTTCTTGTAACTCTTTCGCACATAGTCTTTCTGTACCTGAACATTTAATTCAACAATTTCTGTATTATCATTATGGAGATGGTACTTTAGATGGAACTGGTACCTGATTTTTTCTGAGAAACGAAAGAAAGTCTCTAATTGATTCTATATGTACAGAATTTTAACTCCTTTTTTAACACTAACATATTTTGTTTTCTTTTGAATAATAATTCTTAAATCTCCTTTTTGTTTACCTAAAACGCCATAACAATAAATAATATCTTCTTCTTTTACACCAGGAAATAGGGTATAAATAAAGTCCGAAAAAAGAGGATGTAATTCCTTTATTTTCCTCTTGTTTAAATAGTTGATAAATTCCCATTCATTTTGGAATCCAGTAATCTTTTTATTAAAAACCATAAGCTTCACCTCTATTAAGAATATACGACAAAACTTTATAATTTCCTTTTTTTCTTATACATTTTTATCTAAATATTTAAAAATGTTTCCTAACGATTCTTCAACCATTAAGATTTCTTGGTCAGAAGAGGTAACCAAAGAGGTATCAATGGTCTCTCTGTTAATTACAATAATTCTTTTTCCACGGAAAAAACGAATGAAGGAAGCAGCTGGATAAACAGATAGTGAAGTTCCTCCAATAATTAGTAGGTCAGCTTGTTCTAATAGACGAATCGAATGATTGACAACTTGTTCTGGAAGAGGTTCTTCATATAAGACTACATCCGGTTTGATACGACCGCCACAAATACAAGTGGGAATAGAATCAACATCGAAAACATCTTCTGCTGGATAACTACGATGACATTTCATACAATGATTTTCTAAAATGGAACCATGTAAGTGAAACACATTTTTGCTGCCTGCTTTCTCATGGAGATCATCAATATTTTGTGTAATAATACCATCTAATACGCCACGGTGTTCTAATTTGGCAAGAAACTGATGAGTAATATTAGGTTTAGCATTTCGAAAATCCATTCGATCACGATAAAAGGTGTAAAACTTTTCAGGATGCATTAAAAAGTAATGATAACTAAGTATTTCTTCAGGTGGCACATCATATTTTAAATGATACAATCCATCTTTACTACGAAAGTCGGGAATACCACTTTCTGTCGAAGTACCAGCTCCTCCAAAAAAGACAATGTGTTCGGCTTCTTCTATCCATGTCTTTATTTTTTCTTTCATATAATCACCAACTTCATTATAACGCATTTATAAAAAAATAAAAATCGTCCATATTAAAGATGAGGTGAATATCATGAAAGTACGATTAGGGTATGTTGCCATTCCAATTACATTACAAGATAAAAGTTATTTTCACACTCTTACTTATACCCAATATGAACATTTATCGCGCTTAGAAAGAAAAGAAAAATTAGATCAAATATTACGTTATAATTTAGATACCTTTTATCGCACGTTACAATATAACAAACAAAATGATATTTTTTTCTATCGTTTTTCTCATAATATCGTTCCTTTAGCGACACATCCGAAAGTATCATTTGACTATATTAAAGAATATGCGCCTATCTGGGGCAAAATAGGGGATTATATCCGTCATAATGGGATGCGTGTCGATAGTCATCCTGATCAATATTGTGTGCTAAATAGTACGAATGAAGAAGTAGTGAAAAGTAGTATTCAAATATTAAAGACTATTGATCAAATGTATCAAGCGATGAATATTAAAAGCTTTATGGTTTTGCATGTAGGTAGTTCTTATCCTACTAAAGAAGAAGCTAAAGCTCGTTTTCTTCAAAATTTTAAAGCTTTACCTAAACGAATTCAAAAAGAGATTATATTAGAAAATGATGATCGTGTGTTTCATGCATTAGATGTACTAGAAATTTGTGAAGAATTAGGGATTCCTATGGTATTAGATGTTCATCATGAATTTTGTCATTCTTCGCATGTACCGTTAAAAGATTTATTACCTCGTATTTTTTCAACTTGGAAGTCTGTAGGAATGAATCCTAAAATTCATTTTTCCTCACCTAAAAGTCGTCAAGAAAAAAGAAGTCATCACACTTATATTAGTTATAAAAGTTTCTGTAAATGTCTAGAACTTTTAAAATTGGTGGGACAAGACGTCGATATTATGTTAGAATGTAAAGGGAAGGATGAAGCTTTATTTCGTTTAGTACGACAGCTTCGCTTTCATAAAAATGGAGAATTCTGCAATCAGACCACATTTTATATATCGTAGTACGTAGTATGGACGTAAGGAGAGGGATTGTATGAAAGAAATATATTTAGCTGGTGGTAATGTTCAAGAATATCAGAAATACTTCAGCTATATTGATGGTATTGCAGTAATAGAAGTTGGTTATATTAATAATATTGGTAGTATAACAAAAGAAGCAGTAAAAGAAACGAGTGGTCATGTAGAAGCAATTCATTTAATTTATGATAGTGATTTTATTTCATTAGAACAAATTTTAGATTTGTATTTTTATCAAATTGATCCGATGTATAAAGAATCTTCTATTCGTCGTAATGGAATTTATTATACAGATGTAGCAGATAAAAAGATTGTTGAGAAAGCTATTTTTAATATTCAATCAGCTTATGTAAAAAAGGTACAAGTTGAATGTGAGGAAATGAAGAGTTTTAATATTATGTCCAAAGAACAACAGGCACAGTTACGAAAACATTCATTTCTAGATTCTAAAAGATGGAGTTCAAAAGTTTGTGAGCATGCCAGAAGAAAGAATAAAGAAAATGTTTTAACAAGAATAAATAAAAAACAATATAATGTTTTGTATGGTATGGAAACAGAAGAAGCTTTTGATAATTTATATTGGAATCATTTTGAAAAAGGAATTTATGTAGATGTGTTATCTAAGGAACCATTATTTTTATCACGTGATAAAATAAATAGTATGAGTGGTTGGCCAACGTTTAGTAAGACAATATCTAAAACATTAAAAAAACATTGGTATATAGATTATTGGAAAATAAAGTGTGAAGTAAAAACGAAGGATAGACATCATTTAGGTCATATTTTTTATCAAAATTTAATAAGAACGAAAAAAAGATATTGTATTAATAGTGCGAGTTTAAAATTTATACCAGAGGCACAAATGCGCATTGAAGGGTATGGAAGTTATTTAGAATTATTAAAAAAATAGAAGGGTAAGAAATGTATATAGTAAGTATTTTTAAATATTTACTATTTTGGTCATTTCTGTCTCTTCTATTTTTCTTGTCCATTTTGATATATTTCTAATAAAGTAGTTAAATTAGCTGCCTTTTTCTTGTTTTCATCACTTGTTGCGATTAATTGACTACTATATTTATGGTATTCATTTACGGTATTCATATTAAAATCATCTAATGAAAATGTTTCTTGAATTACATCCAACGTATCCGCATAATCTTTAGACATTTTATTAAGTGCTTTATTAGAGTCTTTAAAGATAGGTTCTTTGTCTTTATTCGCACAAATTGCAAAATCACCCTTTAATGAAACTTCATTATTGGCTATAGTTCCTTCATAATCACCCATACATTTATTATTAGGAACTAGTGTACAGCCACTACAAAGTAAAATGATAAATCCGAATCCAATAATTATTTTTTTCATGTCGCAACCTCTTTCTATAACACAAGTATTATAACATGTAAAAGGATAAATGTATAGTTCTAGGTGAAATAAAAATAAAATGTTTGCGTTTTAAATGATTGATGGAAGGCGATTTATTCTTTGAGTTTTGTACTTAATGTATTAATTTATGGTATACTTAATAGGAATGGAGTGAAATTTATGAAGCAATTAAAATATTTAGTTATGGCTATTTGTACAGTATTTGCTTGTTTCTTTAATCAGCTTGCTTTATATCAAAATGATTTTGCTAAAAGAGATCCTTTCACTTTAGATTTATTTATGGTGGGAGTAATCGCACTTTTATTATGGTATTTTTATCAAAAGAAAGATACACATAAATTACATTGGTTACAAAAATGTTTAAGTTTATTTTTGGCCGTTTTTATGGTCCTTGGAAGTAGTTTTCATGAACTTGATTCCTGGGATATGCTATTTGAAACACCACTATTATGTTTAGTGAGTTTTATTCGTTTAGTGGGTTATTACTTTTTATTTATAATGATCTTTAAAATGTTAGATGATTGGTTAAATAAGAAAGTAAGTGTTCAAAAAACAAAATCGGGGTTACTTAATTATTTTGATGAACATCCCATTAAGGTAAGTATATTCGTTTTATTAGGATGTTGGTTAGTTTATTTGATTGCTTTTTATCCTATCATTTTATCTCCGGATCCAAGTTATCAAATTTTACAGTTTTTTAATATTCCTACTAAATATACTACTTATGCGATTCCTTTATCACCTAATGTACATTTGACTAATCATCATCCTGTATTACATACGATGTTACTAGGTGGATTCTTGAAGTTTGGTCGTTTGTTTGCAAGTGATAATTTTGGTTTATTTTGTTATAGTTTATTTCAAACAGCAATTCTTATGAGCTCATTAATTGCTACTATTGTTCTTTTAAAGAAAGAGAAGGTAAGTTTAAGAACACGTGTGATTGTATTATTGATATATGCATTAGTGCCTATGTTCCCATTTTATGCGATGTCGGGAGTAAAAGATACAATTTATACTAGTCTCATGATTTTCTACGGCTTATTTATGTATTGTTTTGCTAAAAAAATAAGTTTTTCTTGGAAAGGATATGCTTTATTTTTTGTGAATACTTTACTTTTAGCTTTATTTAGAAGTAATGGTGTTTATGTTGTGTTATTATCTTTACCATGGTTAATATTGTTCCGTAAACAATATCGTAAAATGTTGGCAGTAATCCTAATTGCTTTTTGTACACTATATTTTTCTTACGATAAAGTATTACTTCCCAGTTTAAAGATTACGAGTGGTAGTGAAAGAGAAATGTTATCTATTCCATTTCAACAAACCGCCCGTTTGGCTAAAGAATATCCTGAAAGTTTTACAAAAAAGGAAAAAGAAACAGTTGATAAAGTATTGGGTTTTGAGACATTAGGAAAAAGATATAAACCTGAGATATCTGATCCTGTTAAAAACGAGTATAATCCACATACGACAAAACAAGAATTAAAAGATTATTTTAAGGTATGGTTTCAAGGATTAACAAAACATCCGGAAGTTTATATGGAAGCGACTTTAAATAATGTCTATGGTTATTTTTATCCAGGACACACAAGATGGTATATATATAGTAATTATTATTCGTTGATTAATGATAAGGGTGTAGTGGATTATCATTATAATTCTTTAGACCCTCTTCGTGAAGTATTAACTGCTTGGGGAGATAGTTTTCCATATATTCCTATCTTAGGTATGATTTCTAATATTGGTTTTAATGGCTGGTTATTATTGATTTTAAGTGTATATGCGTTGATTCGTAAAAAACAAGAATATTTATTTGTATTATTACCATCGTTAGTTAGTTTATTAATATGTATTGCTTCACCAGTAAATGCTTATTTTAGATATGCGATGTCTTATGTCTTCTTTATGCCATTCTTAATTAGTGTTTTTGTGGAAGATTTAAAAAGAAAAGATAAATAGGTGTCTATTTATCTTGATTCAACAATTAATTTAATCGCAGTGCGTTCTTCACCATCAATAATAATGTCAGTGAAAGCAGGAATACAAATTAAATTCTTTCCACTTGGTGCGACAAATCCACGGGCAATGGCGATAGCTTTAATGGCTTGATTTAGTGCCCCCGCCCCAACGGCTTGAATTTCTACTTCTCCTTTTTCACGAAAGACATTCGCAAGAGCGCCTGCCACAGAATTGGGATTTGATTTTGATCGAACTTTTAGTGTTTCCATATATTCATCCTTTCTAGTACAATATATCTTATGAACATATAGAACAAAAAAGAACCAGTCTTTAATTTTATGAAAACATGTAAAAACATGTTTTTTTTGTATAACAATTGAAAAATCAGTTCATAACCATAGTGAGAAAAAGTTTTGGTTTACATCAATATTTAAAAATGTTACAATGTAGATAATAGGAAGAATAGGGAGGGATGATAAAAGTGATTCATGTAACTAGTGAGATTAAACCATTGAAAAAGGTTTTATTGCATCGTCCGGGAAAGGAATTGTTAAATTTAACACCAGATACTTTAGAACGATTGTTATTTGATGATATACCTTATTTACCAGACGCGATTAAGGAACATGATGAATTTGCTTCAATTTTAAGAAATCAAGGAATTGAAGTTGTATATTTGGAAGATTTAATGGCAGAGGTACTAGCGATTTCTGATGATATTAAGTCTAAATTTTTACGTCAATTTATTTATGAGGCAGGTATTCGTACACCAAAGTATAAAAATTTAGTGTTTGAGTATCTATTCAACATACAGGATAATAAAGAATTGGTTTTAAAAACCATGGAAGGAATTCAAATTGGCGAATTGGATCGTGCCAAACGTGAAATTGAAAAATCTTTAGTTGACTTAGTTAGTGAGGAATCTAAGTTTATTGCTGATCCTATGCCAAACTTATATTTTACACGTGATCCATTTGCGAGTATTGGACATGGTATTGCGTTAAATAAAATGTACTCAATTACTCGTAATCGAGAAACAATATATGCTGAATACATCTTTGAATATCATCCAGATTATAAAGATCAAGTACCAAAATATTATGATCGTTATTTACCTCATCATATTGAAGGAGGAGACGTTCTTAATTTAAATGATCATGTGTTGGCAGTAGGGTATTCACAACGCACTACGGCCGAAGCAATTGATCAACTTGCAAAAAATTTATTTAAAGACCCAGAATGTAAAATTGATACTGTCTTAGCGTTTAATATACCAGTATCACGTGCGTTTATGCATTTAGATACAGTATTTACACAAATCGATGTGGATAAATTTACGTATCATCCTGGTATTATGGAGACACTTCAAGTGTTTGAAATTACCGAAGGGGATATACCAGAAAGTGATGAAGATTTAAATGTTAAGGAAATCAATGATTCTTTGGAACATATTTTAGAACATTATTTAGGATATCCTGTAGTGTTAATTCCATGTGCCGGTGGTGACAAAATCAGTGCCGAAAGAGAACAGTGGAATGATGGATCTAACACTTTATGTATTCGCCCTGGGGTAGTGGTAGTTTATAACCGTAATGAAATCACCAATGAAGTATTACGTCAACATGGAATTACGGTATTAGAGATGAGTAGTGCAGAGCTATCGCGTGGACGTGGTGGTCCAAGATGTATGAGTATGCCACTAGAAAGGGAAGAATAAAATGAATTTATCAGGAAGAGACTTTTTAAAATTATTGGATTATAGTAAAGAAGAAATATTATATTTGATTGAACTAGCGACGGTATTAAAACAAAAGAAAAAAATGAATGAATCACATCGCTATTTGTATGGTAAGAACGTCGTTTTACTGTTTGAAAAAGATTCTACTAGAACAAGATGTGCGTTTGAAGTTGGAGCTTTAGATTTGGGAATGGGTTGTACATATTTAGGACCTACAGGTAGCCAAATGGGTAAAAAAGAAAGTATTGCTGATACTGCTCGTGTTTTATCTAGAATGTATGATGGTATCGAATATCGTGGTTTTAGTCAAGAAATTATTGAGGAGTTGGCAAAATATGCCAGCGTGCCTGTATGGAATGGTTTAACAGATGAATTCCACCCTACTCAAATGTTGGCAGATATGATGACAATTAAAGAACAATTTGGAAAATTACAAGGCTTAAAACTAGTATTTATGGGTGATGCACGTAACAATGTAGCTAATTCATTATTAGTAGTTTGTTCTAAATTAGGAGTGAACTTTACTTGTTGTGCACCAAAAGAGTTATTTCCAAAAGCAGAATTAGTTCAACAATGTGAAACTTTTGCTCGTGAGAATGGCAGTACTATTACACTGACAGAAAATATAGAAGAAGGAGTAAAAGGGGCACATGTCATTTATACTGATGTATGGGTATCTATGGGAGAAGATGCTTCTATTTGGCAAAAACGTATTCATGATTTAAAACCATATCAAGTAAATAAAGAAGTTATGCGGCTTGCCAATCCAAAAGCGATTTTTCTTCACTGTTTACCATCATTTCATGACACAAAAACAAAAGTAGGAAAGGAGATACAAGAACAGTTTGGGTTAGAAGAGATGGAAGTTACAAACGAAGTATTTGAATCAGAACAATCAAAAGTGTTTGATCAAGCAGAAAATCGTCTTCATACCATTAAAGCTGTAATGTATGCGACAATGAAAGAATGAAAAAGAGAATTGTGATTGCGTTAGGGGGAAACGCATTAGGAAAAACCCCAGAAGAACAATTAAAATTAGTTAAGAAAACAGCTAAAAGTATTGTTGAACTTGCCCGTGATGGTTTTGACGTGATTGTAACACACGGAAACGGTCCGCAAGTAGGAATGATTAATTTAGCAATGGAAACTTCTCATGAGGAAGGAGTTACACCAAGTGTCCCATTTGCCGAAGTGGGTGCTATGAGTCAGGGGTATATTGGTTATCATTTACAACAATCAATTCAAAAAGAATTATTAAAACATCATATGCGTAGAAGTTGTATTGCTTTAATTACACAAGTGTTAGTAGATAAGCAAGATCCAGCTTTTAAAAATCCAACTAAACCAATTGGTGATTTCTACACTAAAGCGCAAGCTTTAAAACTAACAAAAGAAAAAGGATATGTGATGAAAGAAGATGCCGGACGAGGATATCGTCGTGTTGTCGCATCTCCTAAACCAGTGAAAATTATAGAGAGTGGTATTATTTCTGATTTATTAGAAGATCATAATATCGTAATAGCTGCTGGTGGAGGAGGAATTCCAGTAGTTGAAAAATGGAAATCACTTCGTGGAGTAGCTGCGGTTATTGATAAAGATTTAACGAGTGCTCGTTTAGCTTGTGAAGTAAAAGCCGATGTATTTTTGATTTTAACAGCGGTAGATAAAGTATATATTAATTATGGCAAAGAAAATCAAAAAGGACTTGATTTCATGTCATTAAAAGAGGCACAACAATATATTGATGAGAAACAATTTGCCGAAGGTAGTATGTTACCAAAAATAAAAGCTTGTATGGATTTCGTAAAACATCGTCGTACAGGTCAAGCGATTATTACGTCTTTAGATTGTGCGTTAGATGCAGTTTTAGGTAAAACAGGAACTGTTATTACTAGAAAGGTGATAAAAAATGGCAAAAAGTAAACGAAAAAAGAGAGAGTTTTTAACTGCCTTTTCTATTATTTTTATTCTAATCTTTGGATTAGGAATTGTTTCTCATTTACTTCCTAAAGCACAATTTGTTGGTGATACTATTGTAGATGGAAGTGGTGTAGTAGGAGCTTCTTTATCAGATATATTATTGTCTCCAATATTAGGTTTTGAGAATGCAATTGAAGTTTGTATCTTTGTCCTTGTATTAGGTGGATTCTTAAAAGTAGTAGCTAATACAAAAGCTTTAGAAACAGGAATTGAAGTATTAGTTCGTAAATTAAAAGGTAAAGAATTAATTTTAATTCCCATTCTTATGTTCTTATTCTCTATCGGTGGAACTACTTATGGAATGTTAGAAGAAACAGTAGGATTTTATGCATTATTATCCGCAACCATGGTTATGGCTGGAATGGATACTTTAGTAGCTTCCGCGGTAGTATTACTAGGAGCAGGTAGTGGAGTTTTAGGATCGACTATCAATCCTTTTGCAGTTGGTGTTGCCGTTAGTGCCTTACCAGAAACTGTAGCTGTAAATCAAGCCGTTATTATCGGTATTGGTATTATTCTTTGGCTTACAACATATGCGATTTCAACCTTTTTCGTTATGCGTTATGCTAAGAAAGTAATTAAACGAAAAGGTTCTACATTCTTATCAATTCGTGAAAGAAAAAATATGCAGACAGAATATGGCAAGAGTGACAATAAGGAAATCGCCCAAGCTACATTGACAAAAAATCAAAAAGTAACTTTAGTTTTATTTGCTTTAACATTTGTTGTTATGATTATTGGATTTATTCCATGGGAAGAATTTGGAATTAAATTCTTTACTTCATGGACAGCTTGGTTAACAGGTCTACCATTAGGTAGTTGGTATTTTTATGATGCTGCCTTATGGTTCTTAATCATGGCTATTATTATAGGTGTTGTAAATCGTGACGGAGAAAAGAAATTTGTTGATACTTTTATTGATGGAGCCGACGATATGGTTGGTGTTATCTTAATTATTGCTATTGCTCGTGGTGCATCAGTATTAATGCAAAGTACATATATTGATAATTATATTATTTATAATGCTGCCGATGCTCTTCGTCATGTACCTATGGTTTTATTTACACCATTAAATTATATTTTACATATTATTTTAAGTGTTTTAGTACCATCAAGTTCAGGTTTAGCAACCCTTTCATCACCAATTATTGGTCCTCTTGCTCAAGAGTTAAATTATAATGTAGAAAGTACAATTATGACAATGGTTGCAGCAAATGGATTAGTTAATTTAATTACTCCAACTTGTGGAGCTATTATGGGTGGACTAGCACTTGCTAAAGTAGAATATCCAACATGGGTTCGTTGGGCATTTAAAGTAGTAGTAACGATTTCGATAGTAAATATTATTATATTAACCATCGCCACACTAATGTTATCTTAAGAAGAGCGAAAGCTCTTTTTTTGTTATATTATGATTATAATGTTCTTTTTATTGTAATCTTATTTGCATTTTTTACAAATTTGTATTATAATAAAGTCCCATATAGGGAAAATACTGAGGTGAAAAAATGGATCAAAATCTAAGACGTAGTATTATTTTGGATCATTATCAACATCCTCTTCATCGCGGACTTATTGAAGATAAGTCGTATCAAAAGAGTGATACTAGTAATGAAAGTTGTATTGATGAGATTCATTTAATGGCAAAAGTAGAAAATCAAATCATTAAAGATATTAGATTTGATGGCGAAGCTTGTGCAATATGTATAAGTTCAACTTCTATTATGATTCAAACGCTATTGGGAAAAAGTATATCGGAAGCTATACAAATTACTAAAGAATTTGAAAACATGATTCAACATCAAGAATATGATGCAAGCATATTGGAACAAGCAAATGTATATGATGATATATATAAGCAACCAAATCGAAAAACATGTGCCTTGTTACCTTGGTGGGGAATGAAAAAAATAATAGAGAAGGAAGATGAAATTAATGAGTAAAGTCAATGATATTATAGAAAGTTTAAAAAATATCAAAGAACAAATGATGGGATCAAAAAAGGGGATTAGTATAGAAAAGTTGGAGAAAATTCTAAACAGCTTTGAACCGGATAATATTGTATTAGCGACTATTGGTCGTTATGATAAAGCATTTCAAGTAAGTTCAATATATGAAATTGTTGGATATTATAATCAAGAAAATAATCAAGTTATTGATATTCGTACAGGTCAATCTTATACATTATTACCGGTATCTAGTCATGAATCTACGAATGATCCACGTTATCGAGCTATTGCAGACGAAATGGAATATGGAAAAAATTATGCACGTTCTATGCATCCGTTAAATGCTAGTTCTATCAGTCAATTTATGTATTCTAGAACTTTTGATTGTTCAACGGAACAGAATTTACGTAAAACTTTGTTAGAACCTTATAGAAGATTTATTGAAGTAACTAATGGTGGTAAAAATATAGATTATTTTAATAATGTAGAAAATCAAATTAATTATTTTGTTAATAATTGTGTGTATCAAATGAGTGTGGTTCCTGTAGAATATGTTGATCAAATAGTTCGTGGAAAAAAATATCGCATTTCTAAACATAATGATAATACGAATGAAAGAAACGATATTTACTTTGTGTTTTATGATAGAGATATGGAATATATTAAGAGTTTAACAACAGGCGAAGTACAACCGACTTGTTATTATGGAAAACAACTTGATTTTATTCCTAAATATATGATTACGGAAGTAAATGGCGTTCGTGCTAGTCAATTAAGTGAAAAAGTATTACAAGATATAAAACGTGAATACTTTGATACATGTGGTCATTTAAAAGATACTAAAAAAATATTACAGAAAAGAGGGAAATAAAATTCCTTTTTTTCTATGGAAATTATCGAAAAGTAAAACAAAATATGATACAATAATACTAGATATGATAAGAAAGGTAATAAATAAAGGTGATAATATGAAAAAGGGAATGATTCTTATGAGTTGTTTAGGTATTTTTCTATTTAGTGGTTGTGGATGTAATTCTAATTCGGAAAAGGCATTAATGGAAGAATATGCGAAAGATTATTACAATTCATTTATGAAAGATTATGCAGAAGGTAATGATGCGGTTGAAATTAATATAGAGATGTTAGAAAACGCCAATGAGAATGGTGGAAAATCATATGATTTAGACAAATTAAAAAATTGCAAATCATCATCTAAAGTTATTTTTACGTTGAAAAAAAACAGTACTAGTATTGCTGAGACAGAATATGATTTAAATTGTGAATAGGCACATTTTATATATTGGATGAAAAAAGAAATACAAAAAACGTGTATTTCTTTTTATATTATCTAAAAAGGCGTAGGAAAAGTTAAACAAATTTAACAAAATAGTCGTTTGCACTCGAAAAATAAATGGTTTATATTATACCCAGAAAGGAGGAAAAAATGAATCAATCAGTAGTTGTTGGACGATTAGTACGTGATCCAGAACTGAGAGAAACAGAAAATGGCAATCATGTTACATCCATTACTTTAGCTGTTCCCAGAAGTTATAAGAATATGGATGGCGAATATGAAGCTGATTTTATTTCATGTGTCCTTTGGAAAGGAATCGCCGAAAATACAGCTGAATACTGTAAAAAAGGTGATTTGATTGCCGTGAAAGGGCGTATACAATCACGTATTATCGAGCTAGAAGAAGAGCACAAGAAGTATGTCATGGAAGTGGTCGCGGAAAAAGTAAGCTTTCTTTCTAGCAAAAGAAAAGAAGATTAATGATAATCTTCGTAGAAGAGTGAGTCTGGTTTCATATTTAAAATTAAACCAATCTTAAATGCCATATCGTAGTACAGTTTTCTCTGTTTTTGTTCTATTTGCCAATAGTGTGTCTTGCTAATATGTAATTTTTTACTCATATCAGCGCAACTTAAATTTAATTGTATTCTTTTTTGTTTTAATTTTGTCATCAGACTCACCTATCTATATTATATATTAACAACAAGTTAATTGCAACCTAAAAAGTTACTTTACAGTTAATTTTGTGAAGTCTATATAGAATATTGTTATAATATTAACAGATAGATAACGGAGGTGTATAAACATGTTAATCGGACAACGTATTAAAGAAGAACGTAAAAAGCATGGATACACTCAAGAAGAATTAGGCAAGTTATTAAATGTATCAAAAGTATCTGTTTGTGGATACGAAAATGGTACACGAACACCAACGTTAGAAGTTTTTCGACGTTTAGTAGAAATATTAGATATTACTCCTGATTATGCATTAGGAAACGATGTAAATGTTGTTTATGAAGATGAAGAGAAATATACTACGAAGCTCGCAAAAGAAGATATTGCGATTATTACAGAATTAAAAAAGCATCCAAAACTATACCAAAAGTTTTGTGAAGATCCCAAACGTCTAATTGACGTTATTAACCGTAAAATTAATTTATAGAATAGCTCGAAGCTATTCTTTTTATATTTAAATATGTTATACTAATATTAGAATAAAAGAGAGGGGCATATATATGAATGTAGTAGATATTATAAATAAAAAACGTAAAAAACAAGAGTTAACTACTGAAGAAATATCTTATGTGATTAAAAACTATGTCGACAAAAAAATTCCAGATTATCAAATGAGTGCGCTTTTAATGGCCATTGCCTTAAATGGAATGAATGAACGTGAAACGGTAGATTTAACGACGTCGATGCTACATAGTGGTAATCAAATTGATTTACGCATGATACCTGGTATTAAATTAGATAAACATTCAACCGGTGGAGTAGGTGATAAAACGACACTTATTCTCGCACCTATTGTTGCTGCAACTGGTATAAACGTAGCTAAAATGAGTGGACGTGGTTTAGGGTTTACAGGTGGAACAATCGATAAATTAGAATCAATTCCTGGGTTTAAAACGGCACTTACTTTTGATCAATTTACTAAACAAATTTCTCACATACATGTTGCCGTTGCCAGTGGAACTAAAAACTTAGTTCCTGCTGATAAAATGATGTATGCCCTACGTGATGTGACAGGGACAGTTGAATCTATCCCTTTAATTGCTGCTAGTATAATGAGTAAAAAATTAGCTAGTGGTGCTGATAAATTTGTTATTGATGTCAAAGTGGGAAATGGAGCTTTGATGAAAAATTTAGAAGATGCTAAAAAATTAGCTCATCTTATGGTACATATTGGTCGTATCCATCAAAAAGAAACTATTTGTGTGTTGACAAACATGAATCAACCATTAGGTTCTGCTATTGGGAACGCTTTAGAAGTTCAAGAAAGTATGGATGTATTACAAGGTAAAGGTCCTATGGATATTACGCAATTAGCGATTGTACTTGCTATTCAAATGGTTCGCTTGGGAAAAAATATCAGTGAAGAAGAAGCAACAGAAGAAGTTCGAAAAGTATTAATGACGGGTATGGCATATGAGAAATTTAAGGAATGGATTCAAATACAACACGGAGACTTGGGAAAATTGACTGTATCCTCTAAAATTGTTTCGATAAAGTCAAAACAAAATGGTGTGATTTCTCATATAGATACTGAACGTCTAGGTGAGTTAACGAGACAGTTAGGTGCCGGAAGGTATACCAAAGAAGATGTCATTGATCCAACGGTCGGAATCAAAATAGAAAAGAAAATTGGTGAATTTGTAATTTCAGATGAAGAATTAGCTAAAGTATACGTTGGAGAAAAAGATATTAATGTGAATGATATTTTAGAATGTTTTACTATCAGTGAACACTTCTTTGATAACGAACCTTTAATATTGGATATAATAAAAGATTAAAATCGTAAAATATTGTCAAAAAAAAGTGAAGTGCTTGCCAACTTGTTCAATTAGGTATATGATATTAATAGGGAGTGATAATATGATATATCCGTCTATTGATAAATTATTAAAACAAGTAGGATCAAAGTATTTATTAGTAAATATTGTAGCGAAACGAGCTAAAGAAATGGATACTACAAAACACTACCAATTAAAAGAAGAAGAGTATGTATCTAAAAAGAATATTGGTCGTGCTTTAGAAGAAGTTTCAAAAAACTTAATACATATTAGAGAGAGTTCTGAGTAATTCTCTTTTTTTGTCTACTTTTTTATTTTTTCTCATATAATGAAATAGGTGGTTATCATGGAAACAAAAGAAAAGTTTAAAGACTTTGTAAAAGAAAACCCTCGTTTATTAAAATTTGTCAAAAGCGGTGAAATGAGCTGGCAGAAATTTTATGAGATGTATGATATGTACGGTGATAAAGAAGAAGTATGGCAAGATTATTTAAAAGAGCAGCCTACAAATAATCGAACAGCTTCAACTATAGAAAGTGCCGGTATGGCAGGTTCCATTGGCGAAATTATGAATTTCATTAAAAATATAGATCTTGATAGTGTTCAAAATGGTGTTAATAGTTTACAAAGGGTCTTAGGAGTTTTACAAGATTTTGGTACAAACACCCCAAAACAAGAAGAATATAAACCACGCCCTTTATACAAACATTTTGAGGATTAATGACTTTAGATATCCAGTTTCGTATCAAAAATAATCCTCACTATCAAAGATATATTAGGGAAAATTCTTATTGGTATAAAATATTAAATCGCGATCCTTCACGTATTAAAGAAATGGAAGAACTCGCAAAAGAAAAGTATCAATTACGTCCTACTGACAGAATCAATCGGATGTTAGAAACGGTTGAAATGTTACAAACATTGATGTCATCTTTTAAATAATATGATAAAATAAAAATATAAAATCCTCTTTCTGAGGATTTTATAAGGGGAGTAAATATGAGAATATTGTGGTTCTCACCACATTTCTATTATGACCAAACATTGAAATAATATACAAAGGAGTTTGCATTATGCGTATTATTAGTGGTAAATATAAAGGAAGAAAAATATCTGGATTTCAAATTGTTGGAACAAGGCCAACTATGGACCGAGTAAAAGAGTCTGTTTTTGCGATGATTCAATCTCGTATGAAAGAAGCTGTTTGTTTAGATTTGTTTGCTGGAAGTGGTTCTTTAGGATTTGAAGCATTAAGTCAAGGTGCGGATACATGTTATTTTGTAGATAAAAATCCATATGTGATTAAAACCTTAAAAGAAAATCAAAAACAATTAAATATTACCGAAAATGTTTTTTTATTAGAAATGGACTATAAAAAAGCACTCTCTCTTTTCAAACAAAAACAAATACAATTTGATATTATATTTTTAGATCCGCCATATAACGATTATTTACTAAAACCAGCTTTACAATTAATCGAAGAATATCAATTAGTAAAACAAGATGGTTTTATTATCTGTGAATATGAAAATGAGTCATTTGACAGTTCATATTTCTTATTTCGTGAAAAAAAATATGGTGATAAAAAAATTCGCATTTATCAAAGAAAATAATTTTTTCTTTTTTTTTTGCCCAAAAAAAAGGAAATAGGCAACTTTTGTTGTATATATCTAATGAGGGGGTGAAAAAAAGTGTTTCATCATTATCCATTTGTGAAACAAGAAGATGCGAAAGAATGCGGTATCTGTTGTTTATCGATGGTAATAGATTATTATCACGGTCATTATACAAAACCAGAGTTAAAAGAATTAACACACACTACCACGAAAGGAACAACAGCTTATCATTTAATAGAGGCAAGTAAACAAATTGGATTTGATGCGAAAGGAGTAAAGATTTCTAAAAATTTGGAAGATGTTATTCAGGAAGGGTTAATTTTACCTTGTATTGCTCATGTCAATATTGAACATAGTGGACACTATATTGTTCTTTATAAAGTAAACTTAAGAAAAAAGGAAGTTTTAATTGCTGATCCAAGTGATGTAAAAGTAAAAAAAATATCTTTTCCCATGTTTAAAGAAATATGGACAGGTACATTATTAATAATGTATCCCATCGAAAAACTAGAAATTCATAAAGAACTACCATTATACCATTTTTTTCTAAAATTAATATTGCTTCACAAAAAGTTACTATTTCACACTTTATGTTTTTCTCTTTTCATGACTATTTTTTCGATTGGGTTATCATTTCATTTAAAAATATTAGTCGAATTTCTGTCAAAACAAGTACCTTTTACCACTATCTTATGGATTTCCCTTTGTTTTGGATTACTTTATTTATTAAAACATATCACATCTTTTTATCGTAACTCCCTTTTGTTATATATCAACCAAAAAATAGATATCACTTTACTATATGAAACAATCCAACACTTTATTCATCTTCCTTATTCGATTTATCGAAACAAAACCACCGGGGATATTTTAGAACGAATAGGGGATGTTTTGCAATTACGGAATATCACTACTAGAGGTATCACACTTCTTTTTGTAGATGGTTTATTATGTATCGCTTCTTTTTTGATTATTGCTTTGTTTCAAGTACAAATTGCGTTTTTATTATTAGTTTTTGTTATGATATACGTATTCATTTCCTTTATTTTCACAAAGTTAATCAAAAATCAATTATGGAAAAATAAAAAAGTAGAAAGTCAATTACAAACAACACTTACAGAAACAATTTTAGGCATTGAAAGTATTCGTGGATTACATTTAGAAAAAGTACAAGAAAAGAAAGTAGAAAGAAAAATTATATCTTATGTTATTCAACAGTTTCATTTTGAAAGAATTTATTATTTGAAAGTTTTTATTCAAAATCTTTTAAAAGATAGTTGGTTTGTTATTTTATTGACTTTTGTAGCTTATTTAGTAAACCAAAAACAAATGTCGATTGGTAATATTTTATTTTTTCAATCGTTAATATTGTATTTTCTACAACCTATAGAAGCTTTTATTGAATTTGATATTTCTATTCAAGACGCAACAGTTTCTTTACATCGCTTGCTTGAATTGTTTGAAGCTAAAAAAGAGGAGGGGATTTATCGTCAGTTGAAAATAAAAAAATTAGATATAAACCATTTAACATATCAGAATGATTATAATGTATGTATTTTAAAAGATATTAATATGACGATTCATCGTGGTAATAAAATATTGCTTCTAGGAGCTAGTGGAAGTGGAAAAAGTACATTGTTAAAATTAATTATGCAATATTATGAACCATCTTCGGGAGCTATTTATTATAACGATATTGATTCTAAGGAATATCAAGCAATCGCACTAGAAAGAAATATGAGTTACTTATCCCAAAGTGAAACGATTTTTACGACAACCCTATATGAAAATATTGTCATGGAACGAAAATATCAAGAACGACATTTACAAAAAGTAATTAAATGTTGTGAAATTGAAGATATTGTAAAGAATCATCCCACTCGTTATCACATGTTATTAGAAGAGAATGGTTTTAATATTTCAGGGGGCGAAAAACAACGCATTATATTGGCTCGTTATTTGTTAAAACCAACAGCTTTTCTATTCATCGATGAAGGTCTTAGTCAAGTAGATGTATCTATGGAACGACGTATTTTAAAAAATATGTTTCATTATTATCGAGATAAAACATTCGTTGTCGTTTCTCATCGAAAAGATAATATGGATTTATTTGATCGCGTCATTGAGTTAGAACACGGAAGGATTGTATTTGATGTATCAAAACCAGACATATCTCCTCTTGCGTAAGACACCAAGAGTGATGATAAGATGGTTATCTTTCTTAGTTATTTGTAGTGTTTTCATAATCATTTTATTGTGTTATCCTTATTCACCAGTTTTATCTTATGATGGTTTTGTGGTACTCGAAGATCAAGAATATTATGTTAAAATTTATAGTAAAGAAAATGAGGTAGGTAAATTAAACAACCAAGAAGTTATCATAAATGGTCAAAGTTATTCTTTAACCTATATTAAAATCAAAGAAGCTTTGACTGTACAAAATGATTTGGAAGTGTATCATGAAGTTTATTTAAAAACACGTTTAAAAAAATCACTACGTGTTCATAATAATAAAGTAGAAGTTCAGTTTACATTACCAAAAACAACTTTATTCCAACAAGGAATAAAAGAAATAAAGAGGGTGGTTTATGAAGGAATTAACAAAGTCTGAATTACTAAATATTGAAGGAGGTTCCTTAAGTGGAGCAAGTGTTGCTTTGGGAATCGCAATAACAGTTGTAGCTGGAATTGTTTTTGTCATTGGTGTTATAGATGGTTATTTACGACCACTAGCCTGTCGTTAGGAGGATTATGAAACAATTAACTGATATAGAATTACAAAACATTTATGGTGGTGCGATTTCTGCCAATATGATTAATTATATTGTTCGTGGTTTTGATTTTATTTTAGAGATTGGCCGTAGTCTTGGAACCGCTATTCGTAGAATAGGAGAGAATAAAATATGTCCGCTCGAGTAAAACAGTTTGTCTTGTTTACCTTGTTATTGCTAGTATTTCTACCAGCATTTGGTTATTTCTATTATTTTATTTATATGTGGGGTGTCCGTGCTGGAACTTTTTTACGAACCCTTCAATGTATGTTCTTAATTTAAAGCAATCATCCGATTGCTTTTTCTTTACATACGAATTTTTGTTCGCTATAATAGAAATAGGTGGTGCGCCAGTTCGGTGCATAGTGTATAATCGGTGGGAAGCCGATATGGTAATCCCTAGCAAGGAGCCAT
>CALVJM010000011.1 GCA_944332155.1 uncultured Bacilli bacterium | reverse complement strand
AAAAGACAAAATGACTTGAATAACCTCTGGGTCATTTTTATATTATTTCAAAAACTGTCCGGTTATAAGATGTGATTGACTGATTAGTGGACAGTTTTGAATAACAGTAGAAAAAGCAAAGAAAAAACAAGAAAATCTTCGTCCAAGAGTGAACGATTTTCTTGTTTTTTAATGAAATAAGCCAAAAAATTATCATTTTTTTCGTTTTTTACGCAAAAAAGATTTTAAAATTTACACTATTTTAAAATAGTAAAAACTATGCATCATATAAGATAAAAGTAAACGGTAATCGGATATATAACCGAGAACAAAACGCTTTATGAAATAAAGTTAGACTGGTATTGAATAGAGATATTGTTATTTTTTAGTTCCATTAACTAGAACATGTGTTTTGATTTTTACTTTATTGTAACATTTGTAAATTTTAACATCTTGATTAACTTTTTAGAAATAATGATGAAACAAAAATATATTACTTTTTGAACATGTGCGGGTTATATAAGATTAACAATCATATACTATTTTTGTATAATGAAGAAGATTATAAAGAAGCTGGAGTAACAGAAGAATACGGATCAATTACAGTTAATTATAATGAATATAATGCCAAGCTCATTAGTTGACAAGAAATTTCATCATTGCTGGAATAATGAATGGACACCAGGTGGAGTTCGTTTAGTTGTAAAAATATTAATGTCTAACCGCTGAGATAATCAGTTATTATTGGTGAGTTTGTAGAATATCGGAATACTTGATGTATTCTGATTTTTTCTTTTTATTTGGGGTGGGACTGTTTACGAATTTTGTAAAGTCGTGTTATAATTAAATTAATAAGGAGATGATTACATGGAAAAGCTTACTAAAGAAGAAGTATTACATGTTGCTCGTTTGGCTCGTATTCAAGTGAGTGAAGAAGAAATAGAAAATTATCAAATTACATTAAAACAGTTATTAGATGATGTAGATAAAATAAAAGAATTAGATCAATTGGATCACGAAATGTTAATAACACCTTCAGATGAGGAAAGTACACTTCGTGAAGATGAAGTAGGTGAGATGGTTCCTTTTTCTGAATTTAAAGAGAATGTGCCACATAGTGTGGGAAATTTTGTAGAAGTGCCGGTGATGATTAATGAATAATTACTTAGACTTAACAATAACAGAATTACACGATTTACTATTAAGTGAGAAGATTACACCTAAAGATTTAGTGGATGAAGCTTTTGAACGAATTGAAAAAAGCAGTTTAAATGCCTTTATCACCTTGGATAAAGAAGGTGCGTATCGTCGTTGTGACGAATTAGAAAAGAACAAAGAGTTGATGAAAGAATCATTATTATATGGAATTCCTATTGCGATTAAAGACAATATTAATACGAAAGGAGTTCGTACAACTTGTGCGTCTCATATGTTAGAAAATTTTGTACCTGTAGAAGATGCCTTTGTTATGAATAAAGTAAATGATGCAGGAATGATTATGATTGGAAAAGCCAATATGGATGAATTTGCGATGGGTTCTACTAGTCAAACTAGTTATTTTGGGACTCCTAAAAATCCTTGGGATTTATCTAGAATAGCTGGGGGATCTAGTGGTGGAAGCGCTAGTTGTGTAGCTGGTGGACTTTGTCCAATTGCCTTAGGAAGCGATACAGGTGGATCTATTCGTCAACCATCTAGTTATTGTGGACTTGTTGGAATGAAACCTACGTATGGACGTATTTCTAGACGTGGTTTAATTGCTTTCGCATCTAGTTTAGATCAAATTGGATCAATGACAAGAAATGTATATGAAAATGCCTTAGTTTTAAATGCTTTGGTTGGACATGATGAACTAGATTTAACTTCTTCTAAACATGAAACTGAAGATTTTACGCGTTTTATTGGAAAAGATATTCAAGGTTTAAAAATTGCTGTTCCCAATTATTTTATGAGTGATATTGTCGATGCTGAAATAAAAGAAAAAGTTTTAGAGACTATAGAATTACTAAAAAGAAATGGTGCGACAGTGGACTATATCGATATTGAACATCTTGAACATGCGGTTACTCTTTATCAAATTATCGCAATGGGAGAAGCTAGTAGTAATTTAGCTCGTTTTGATGGTATTCGCTTTGGTTATTCTTGTGAAAATCCAACTTCAGTAGATGATTTATATAGTCGTAGTCGTGCAGAAGGATTTGGAAAAGAAGTAAAACGTCGTATTATGGTTGGTAGTTATTTATTAAGTGGCGATTATGCGACAGAATATTATACTAAAGCATTACAAATTCGTAATCATATGAAAAAAAGCTTTGATCAAGCCTTCCAAAAGTATGATTTAATTATTGGACCAACGACGACAACTTGTGCATATCCTTTAGGAGAAGGTGTAGATGATCCAAGAAAGACTTTCTTAGATGATGTATTAGTTATTCCGGTTAATATGGCCGGATTACCAGGCGTTAATGTTCCTATTGGCTTTAATCATACTCATATGCCTATTGGATTACACATCATTGGAAATCGTTTTGAAGAAGCCAAAATGTATCAATTAGCTTCCTTTATTGAAAAAGAATTACAATTAGATTTAAAAGTAAAGGAGGGAAATCATGAATAATTATCAAAAAACCATTGGAATTGAAGTTCATTGTGAATTAAAAACAAAGACCAAAATGTTTTCCGATACCTTAAATAGTTATGAGGGAAGTGAAAATAGCCATATTAATACGATTGATTTAGCTTATCCAGGTACGCTTCCTCTTATAAATCATGGTGCGGTTCAATTAGCTTTAAAAGCTGCTTTACTATTTCATTGTGATATTAATAAAACAATGAGTTTTGATCGTAAAAATTACTTTTATCCAGATTTACCAAAAGGATATCAAATTACTCAAGCTCGTACACCTATTGGAATTAACGGGTATGTGATGATTGAAGTTCAAGGTGAAAAGAAAAAGGTTCGTATTCACGATATTCATATTGAAGAAGATACTGCCAAAAGTATTCACCAAGTAGATAAAAGTTATTTAGATTTTAATCGTAGTGGTGTGCCATTAATTGAAATTGTAACAGAGCCAGATATGCATACAGAAGAGGAGGCAATGGCTTATCTACACAAGTTACGTGAATTGTTAGTATATGCGGATATTTCTGATTGTAAAATGGAAGAAGGAAGTATGCGTTGTGATGTAAATGTTTCTGTATCTATGAATGAACAGTTAGGTGTTCGTACAGAAACTAAAAATATTGGTTCTATTTCCAGTGTGGGTAAGGCTATTAAAGCCGAGGCTAAGCGTCAAATAGAAGCCTTAGAAAATGGTGAAAAGATTGTTGAAGAAACAAGACGCTTTGATGAAAAAGATGAAAAAACAATATTAATGCGTGTCAAAGAAACCGGAAATGACTATCGTTATTTTCCAGAACCTAATATTCCAGAGTTTACATTAACAGAAGAAGAAATTGAAGAAGTAAAACAAAGTATTCCTAAAATGCCAGATGCATTACGAGAAGAATATCATGAATTAAACGTCAATGAAAATAATATTAAAACATTAATTGCTCACCGTGAGTTATGTTCTTTCTTTGAACAAGTGAAAGAATATGATTCTGTAATTACTTCTAATTTATTGACAGGTGATGTACTTAGTTATTTGAATAAAAATAATTTAAAGATTAAAGACATAAAATTAACTAAGGAACACATGCGAGATATTGTTCAAAAAATTCATGATCAAGAAATTTCTAGTAAGCAAGTGAAGAAGTTATTACCTATTTTGATGGAAAAAGGTGGTCAAGTTGCCATATTAATGAATGAATTAGGTATGGTTCAAATTAGTGATGACCATGCGTTACAACAATTAGTTGATCAAGTAATTGCCGATAATCCAGCGAGTGTTGAAGATTTTAAAAATGGAAAAGATCGTGCCATAAAATATTTAATGGGGCAAATTATGAAAGCTTCTCGCGGGCAAGCAAATCCAGTGAGTGTAAATAGACTATTGCTTGACACATTAAATAAAGGAGATTTGAATTAATTAGAAATGTATAGTATAATTGAATACATTGGGGTGAGTATATGAAGAAGTTAAATAAAAAACAAAAGAAAATGTTATTAATAGGTATTATTATTGTTATTGCTATTTTGGCGATTCTATTTATAAAATCTTTGTTTTTTGTAAAACAAGATCGAGTATATGGTGATCGTTTAGATGGTGTAAAAGCAGTTCAAGTATCAAAAGATGAACTTTCTGATATGGCAAATGTTTTTAAAGATGTACAGGGAGTTACTAATACAGATGCTCGTGAAAACGGGAAAATTATTAATGTATTAATCGATGTTGAAGCTACAACCGACTTTAATCAATTAAAAGAAGCCAGTAAACAAGTACCAGAAAAAATTGATGAAGATCAAAGAGAATTTTACGATATTCAAATTTTCTTCTTTGGTGAAGGTGATGTTTATCCAGTAATTGGATATCTTCATAAAGGTGATAATGAGTTTGTTTGGTCAAACAATGTAAATGGTTAAGGTGGTAGAGAATGAAAAAACGAGGAATAATTTTAGGAGTTGTTTGTTTAGTTGTTTTTATTGGTATTGTTGGAGGTATTTATTTTGTTCTTCGTGGTACTGATAAAAACAATCTAACCATCACTGAAAAACAGTGGATTGAAAACAATAAGAATTTATTACAAGATTTTTCGATTGTTGATAATGTACCTATTTTTTCTAATGCAGGTACAGGTGTTGTTTTCGATTTTCTAACTTCTTTAGAAGAGAATACAGGTTTAGATTTTAATGAGTTGTCTTATTCGTATGGAGGAAATCCAACTAGTGATTATGCATTTAAAATAGTTTCTAAAAAAGAAAAAAATGATATTTTAATTTATCGTGACAATTTTGTTTTAGTGACTAAAGAAAAAATGTCTTATAACACAACTGCAGACATAAAAAACATCAGGGTTGGTGTGTTAAATAATCATTTGGAAGAAGTAGAGAAATATTTAAATGGTTCTACAAATGTAGCTTATACAACAGTAGAAAATGAAAATGATTTGTTATCTTTTCCAGAAGTAGACGCGATTGTTTTACCAAAAACAATTTATATGGAACAATTAGCTGGAGATGATAAATTAAATATCGCTTATAGTATTACAGAAATGACTGAAGATTATGTTTTACATTTAGGAGACGATGAAACATTAAATTCTATTTTAACTAAATATTATAAAAAATGGTATGAAGAAAACTTTGATACTTCATTTAAAGAGAATTTTTCAGAAGATTATTTTGAATTTAGTGATGTAGCCGAAAAAGATAAAGCCACTTTCCATAGTAAACGATATGCTTATGGATTTGTTGATAATTTACCATTTGATACTATTGTCAATAAAAAGTTTATTGGAATTAATACATCTTTCTTAAAAGCTTTCGCGCAAGCGGCAGGTATTGAAATTAGCTTTGAAGAGTATGATAATATTGATGCATTAGTTAAAGCTTTAAACGAGAAAAAAATTGATTTCTTCTTTGATAATGGTAAAACAGCTAAATATGATGTTGATACTTATACCACAACATCTCATGTAAATGAACAAGTGGTTGTTCTTTCAAGTAATGAAAATAATGTAACAGTAAATACCTTAGCTTCATTAAGTGGTAAAAAAGTAAGAATAGTAAAATCAAGTCTTATTTCAGAAGTTCTAACTAAAAATGGAGCTAAAGTAGAAGAATCAGAAACAATTGAGGATTTAATTAAAGAAAAAGAAAAAGATGATATTTTAGTCATAGATTTGGAAAACTATACTTATTATCAGTCAAAGTTAAAAGGATTTAAAATGGATTATCAATTTACTTTAGACGAACCATATAAGTTTATTGCGAATGATAGTAAAGCAAATAAAGTATTTAATCGCTTCTTTGACTTTTATTTAAGTTATACAAATCAAACAGAAATTATTAATGATGCACATGCTGAATTAGATAAAGTTTTATCTACACCATCATTAGCTAAAATTATTGTTTTAACTATTAGTGCACTTATTGTATTGTTCTTTTCTATTTTTGGTATTTATCAACTTACTAAAAAAGAGAAAAAACAAAAAACAATTGTCGTAAAAGGTGACAAAATTAAATACATTGATATGTTAACTTCATTAAAAAATCGTAACTATTTAAATGACCATATGGAAGCATGGGATGGAAGTGAAGTATATCCACAAACTATAGTTATAGTTGATTTAAATAATATTAATTATATTAATGATAATTATGGTCATCAAGCAGGAGACGAAGTCATTAAGCAAGCAGCTAGTATTTTAATTAAGACACAAATGGATAATAGTGAAATTATTCGTACTAATGGAAATGAGTTCTTAATTTATTTAGTTGGTTATACTGAAAAACAAATTATTACTTATATTCGTAAACTGCATAGAGAGTTTAAAGAGCTAGAACATGGATTTGGTGTAGCTAGTGGATATAGTATGATTATGAATGCAATTAAAACAATTGATGATGCGATTAATGAAGCGACATCTGATATGAAATCTAACAAAGAGGAATTAAAGGGTCAAGATTAGTAGACTCTTTTTTTCTTGAATTTTTGTTTAATTTGTAATAAAATGTAAATAATAGAAGTAGGGTGTGAAACATGGAAAAAATCAAACAAAGGCTACGTTCATTATTTAAGATTATCCAGGTGCCGGAAATGAAAATTCTTCCTGGACACATTGCTTTCTTTTTAGTATTATCTATCATTCCCATCATCACATTAATAGGTTATATTGCTTCTCTTTTTTCTATATCAATAGAGTCAATTATTAATGTAGCTACCGATATTATTCCTAAAGATATTACTGATTTACTGATTCCTTTTATTCAAGGAAAGGGAATGGATATGAATATTGGGGTATTTATGATTATCGGTTTTGTATTAGCGTCAAATGGACCTCACGCAATTATTATTGCTTGTGATGCTCTATATGAAGAGAAAAATAGTAATTATCTACACACTCGTGTAAAAGCTTTTGTCTTAACGATTATGTTAATGTTATTATTTTTCTTTTGTTTAATTGTTCTTGCTTTTGGTAATACTATTTTAAATACAATCTTACAACTAGATTTCTTATCTCACATTCATACACAATTATATTGGGCTTTTCTATTTATAAAATATCCATTTGCCTTTATTTTAGTTTTTTGGATTATCAAAATGCTATATACAATGGCTCCTTCTAAAAGAATAGCTAGTAAATCTGTTACTAAAGGTGCTTTGTTTACTACTATTATGTGGTTATTAGTAACTTATATTTATTCATTATATATTACTCATTTTAGTAATTACGATTTATTTTACGGTAGTTTATCAAGTATTATTATGATGATGTTATGGGTTTATATTTTATCTTATGTATTGGTTATAGGAATTGCGATTAATCGTAATAACTATCAAAGACTGGAAGAAAGTACCAAACATAATTAAGCTGAAATAGTTCATAGTAAAAATAGCTTATAGCTGATTACCCTATAAGTGGATACAGACTACAGATAGTACCGATGGTAGTTTAACTGTGAACTAATAAGTATTAATTTAGGTAATTTGTCTCTAAGATGACTTCGGTCATCTTTTAATTATTTGACATGTTAAATAAAATATGCTATTATATCCCCAATTTGAAAGGGGAAAAATCAATGAAAGTAAAGTTTAATAAAAGAACAATGTATACGCTCTGGTCGCTTTCAGTACTTATATGGGGATATATATTATATCAAATATATGATGTTAATGAAAAAAAACAAAGTAATCCATATCATGATGTAACAATCGATTTAAGTTCTATGAATGATGAAGAAAAAAAGATTTACTTACAAAATTATTTTGAAAAACTATCTGATTATCCGTTATTCACTAATATAAAATCTGACGCTACCTCTGCAATAATTAATGATGATTTAATTCAATTATGTTTAAATAATAAATATATTGATTATAATGACTTATCTGACAGAATTGCTGTTACAAGCGTAAATTATTCAAATCAAAAGAGTGATATTTTTCTAGGTCAAACTCATCACCGTCACATATTTTACCTACCAAAGACCATATATGAAGATATAGAAGTAATTATTTATGGTAAATCAACAGAATTAAGTCTTAAAAGTACTTATTATCACGAAATGATTCATGCTATATTTCCAAGGATAAAAGATTCTCGTTTTTTTGATGAAACTTTAACTGATATCATTGAAAAAGAATGTTTTGAAGAAGAAGACCAATCGTACGGTAGAATAAATCCTATTACTAAAATGTGGATTGAAACATTAGGGGAAGATGTTTTTATGAATATGCGAGCAACTGGTAAGTTAGATAGTTTTAAAGACTCGTTAAAGAAATTAGGTTATACTCAAAATGATATTGATAATATTTTAACAAATTTAAACAATATAATAAACTTATTTTATGACTATTTGAAAAATGGTGATTATTCTTGTTGTTTTAATTTAAAAAAAGAAATAGAGGAAGCAATTAAAAATATAGAAAATGCATATCAAATTCAATATGGAAGAAAATTAGAAGATAATATTATTATGAAATCATATATATATAATATAAAAGGGTATTTCGAAAACGTAGAAGATTGCTATTATTATGTGGATTATTTTACTTCAAATGAAAATGGTAAATCGATATATTGGTTTAATGAGGAAGCTGATAATGTAGATATAAATTTAACAGATAGCGATTATAATTTAGAAAATGGTGAACCAAAAAAATTACGAAAAATAAAATAATATTTATATTTAGAAACTTTTTGCTATAATTACAAGTTTGAGTTGACATACAACAAGAAGTAACATTAGACCAAAAAATTACATTTATATTAATGAAAAAAGATACAATATTACGATGTATCTTTTTTCAATTTGACAAATAATGAAAAAAGTAGTATTCTAGTCGACATATAGAGGGGGAATTGTTTATGAATATGATAGACATTGAATTTTATAATCAAGTGTTAGTTGAATTGGAGTCTTTATTCACATTAGATTATACACGTGATATCATTGAAAAACGTATGAATAATATTGAAGAAAATTACTTAATGAGAGGAAGCGAAAATAATTTAGATACGCATCAATTACTTCGTGAAAGAAAAATTAATCAAATAATACTTAAATCAGGATTTAATGTTAAAATACCTAAAGAATATCGCTATGAATTTGCTGAGTTTAAAAAAGGATATGTAACTTATCATTATGATTCTAAAGCTATTATGGAATATAAAACACAACAACTAGATTATATGTTATATGTATTGATTACTTTTAAAAATTATTGCCCATCAATAGAAATTGATGATTTGGCAGATGCTATTAGTATTGAAAAGAGATACATTAAAGCTGCACCAAAAGAGGACTGTGAATTTATGCAAGTCGTATGTCAAGAAGGAGATATAAAGGCCGTATTTGATATTTATAGTCAACGTCCAAATTTACCTAAACAAGATTGCCAAGATCATATTCGTCTTGTTAGTAAAGATTTATTGGCGTCTATTAAACAAAATAATATGTTACAATTCTATGATAAAAAAGAAAATTTAACAATGCTTCAATCATTAAAACAAAAATTTCAATTATTGAAATCAAACTATAATAATAATAAGTTAACATTAAACTATAAAAAATAATTGACACTAACACCATTTTGTGTTATATTACAGATGAACACGAAATGGTGTTTTTATTTTAAAAAAATGTACATAACATTAAAGTAGGTGAAAGTATGAAAAAAATCGCACGTTTCTTTGTAAGTGTAAAAAAAGAAATGAAAAAAGTAAGATGGCCACGTAAAAAAGAGATGGCTAAATATTCAATCGCAACTTTATCTTTTATATTATTCTTTAGTGTGTTCTTCGCACTAGGTGACTTTATTATTGCCACTGCTAAAACATTGGTGAGATAATGCAAAAAGAATGGTATGTAGTAAATACTTATTCTGGTCACGAGAATAAAGTAAAAGAAAAGTTAGAGATGCGTGCTAGTTCCATGGGAATGGAAGATTATATTTTCCGTGTAGTAGTTCCAGAACAAAAACAAGTAGAAGTAAAAGACGGAAAAGAAAAAGAAAAAGTTGTAAAAATGTTCCCTGGATATATTTTAGTAGAAATGGTTATGACGGATGAAGCTTGGTTTATTGTTCGTAATACGCCAGGAGTAACGGGATTTATTGGCTCTAGTGGTAAAGGAGCAAAACCTTTCCCATTAACACCAGAAGAAGTGGATCACATCTTAGGAAGTATGGGAATGAGCCGTCTAGAATTAGGAAATGAATTAAAAGAAGACGATAAGGTTAAAGTTATTTCTGGACCATTCTCAGGAATGTTTGGTGTTGTTAAAGGAATGGATATGGAACATCAACAAGTAGAAGTTATTATTGATTTATTTGGTCAAGAAACAACTGTTGAACTTGGAATTGCGGAGATCGAAAAAGCATAATGAGAAAAAGACAGCCAAGAGTCATACAGGGATTTTATAATTATGAAGAAGGACGTAAAGTTTCTGTTAGTAAAGAAGAATATAAAATACCATCTTCACTTAAAATAGCGCTTCAACATTACGAGGAAGAAAATTTTGGTAAAAAAAAGATCGTAAAAGAAGAAGAGAAAATAGAAACAGAAGATATCGATTAACTCTTATCAAGACATAGAAATGAAAAATTCGAACTTCTGGACAAACAAGAAGAAGAATTAAAACTTTTTAAGGAAAAACAAGTAAAAGAATTAGAACGTTTTAGGGAAAAACAAGTAAAAGAATATGATGAACTTTTACTTCGTCATAAAAAAGAAAATCAAAAGTTTCTTGAAAGTCAAAAAACAGATGATAAAGATTATAAAAAGAAAGTAAAACTTCTGAAAAAGAGCGAAAGATGGTGGAAGTGAAAACTTTCTTTTTTTGTATATAAATGTGTGGTATAATAGACTCATTCTTTGGAGGTGACTTATGCCTAAAATTACAAAATTAAATAGTGAACAAATTTTTGAAGTTATTATCGCTGAAGGTCTTCAGGAGATGAAAGATTTTAAATATCTTCCAGAATTCACTCTTGAAAAAATAAATATGGAGTCAGTTTCTGATGATGAATTATATAGTGCACTAAAAAATAGTACTCCAGAAAATCAACTTCGATTTTTTAAAAAAAACTTGCCTCGTTTTGAGAAAAAATTTCATTCTTTTTTTTGTATAACTAATCTCTCATTTCGTGAAATAGGAATTGATCTTTTATATTATGATTCTGTTGTTTTCTTATTAGATCATCATCTAGATCTTTTTTGGGGAACGGAAGATCGATGGCCAGGAAAATCTCGACGTTTATCTTTTGAGGAAAAAATCCAGATTTTAAATAAATATGGGAATCGCTGTAATTATAAACATATGAAATCGATTTTAGAAAAACTATACCATTATCACTATGAAGGAAATAGGGTTTTTGATGAAATACTAAGAGAGGAACTTCCTAGTTATATATTGGCTGATTCTAAAGAACTTTTCTCTCATGGGGAATTGATGGATTATATCAAACCAATAATAGAAAGAAATGAAAAGAAAATCACGTTAAATGATATTCTTGAAAAACAAATTGAAAAACATATCACGCTAGATGATTACAAAAAGTTCATTAATCAATATGACTCCATTATTAAACAAAAATTAATAGCCAAAGAAAAATTTGATTTGTTCATTTTAAATAATTCTGATAGTGGAGAAAAGTTGAAATATTTTTTGTCACAATATCAGAGCATTTTGTTTTCTAAATCTCATATCGATTATGGATTACCTTTTTATCTTTCTTATTTCAATAAAATGTTTCAACAAAGAAAAGATATTTTTATAGATTATCCTATTTTAACTCTTAACTTGATTCGCCATCCAAAAATAAAAAAAACAATTATGGAAAATTTTACTGACCAATTGCCTATATGTAAATACTATTTAAAAAATTATGGTGATTTTGGTGAAATATTAGAAAGTTTAAAAGAAGATTATGCTTGTTCTTTGAAATATTGGGAATGTTTGGAGAGGAATATTCGTAAGACAGATTCTACTAAAGAAGAAGTACAAAATGTGACGACGATTTTTTCCAATTCTTATATTCAATTGTTAACTTATTTATCAAAGAATGATGATCCAGAACTTTTTGATTTAGGATATGAAATATTATTAAAGGATGTTAAAAACTATATTAGTGTAAAAGATGATGAAGAATACTATAAAAGAATTATTAAACTTTATTATAGACGTTGTATTAAAGGGTTTCCGCTTAGTAAATTATTATATTTTAATAATGAAATAGAATTATGTATTCACCAACGATTTAATCTTGAGATGTTTCATACTGATTCATATGATATTAAACATTTACTAGCTATCAATCCCAAGGAATATTTACAACTTTTAAAGCTTTTATATGAGTATAAATTTATGACTATTATAGAGATTGATCATTTAAATTGTTATCTTAATTTAATATTAAATGGTTTGATGGTGTTTCCATTTGATAAACTAAAACAAATTTTACAAACATGTAATTTTAATGAACGCATTTTAGAAATGTTATTTGATAGTATTGATTTTTCAAAGGTTAAGATTACAGAAGAAGGTAAAATTGATTATAATCAAAAATTAATTCATTTGATTTTTGGAAACGAAAATAAATTTTTAGAAAACTTAAATTTAGATAATATTATTGTTCAAAATTTCGCTTTGATATTTAATTATTGGGAACAAATTATAAGAACATATGCAACTTCGGATATTTCTTTATCTATGATTTTATTATTTGTAGAAAATAGATTATTTGAAAATGTTCATTTAGATCCAGAGTATTTAGATTTAAAACCTTATATTGCTTATATTGGAAATAGCCATGAGGCGATAAGTAATGTTAAAAAATATTATTTGGATATGAAAGAACGTTTTTATGCAACTATACCTCAAGTGAAAGGAAATTATCAGGGTTATCACTATGAAATGTTAAGCACTTCTGATCCTTTTGCCTTGGCAGTAGGAAAACTCACTCATTGTTGTTTTCGTATTGATGGCAAAGCTCAATCTGCCCTTTTATATAATATGTTACATCCTGATAATCGGATTTTCTGTGTTTGGAAAAATCATGTTTTAATTGCGCAAAGTTGGGTATGGCGAAATGGAAATACGGTATGTTTTGATAATATTGAATGTATTACGAAAGAACATATTGATTCTGATGTTTGGTTTGGTTGTTATGAAGAAGCAACGAAGCAAATTTATGAAACTTCTTATCAAAAAGAAAGTAGGGAACATAGAATTAAACTTATTACATTAGGAATACACCAATTAGATAAAAAAATCAATAAATTAAGTTATTATCCACATCTTATGAGTCAGGATAAAAAAATTTTATGTAACAATAAAATGACTGATCTATTGCCCCATATCTATACAGATGCGACAAATGAGCAAGTCATTTTGTATCAAGAACCACAATTTTTAATTCAGAACAATCAAGATGGTGGTCAGGCGATATATTTAGATCAAAGAAAAGAAGTTAAGCAAATTTCAAATATTAAAAAGGATATCTTTTTATTTGAAAAAGTAAAAAATCATATTAAGAGTATTAATGCTTTGATTGGAAAAGAGACACCTTTGAATTCGATAATGGATGGAGTAGTTGGTCATGATTGGTATTATTACTTAAATCAGGATCAACAATCCTATTCAGGAATATTTAGTTATGATCCAAGAGCGCATCAAGAATACGAAAAATGTTTAAAAAAAGTAAAGGAAAGTGAATCAAATGTTTGAAGGAATTAGTAATTATATGCGAATAAAAAGAGCAAAGAAAATAATAAATGAATTAGGGTTGAACAAAGTGAAATGGAATCAAGAAAGTCATGATGGATGTTCTATTTTTGAGGAAGCAGTTTACGCAGGATATTCAGAAGAAGATTTGATGTTACTATTAACGTATGCGGTAGAAAAAGGGATGAATCTTAATCAAAAAACTTCTATGTATGGTGATACTTATATGCACACGTTAATCGAATGCGATGATTATCATGGTTCATTAGCTCCATTATTATATTTTGGATACTTACATGGCTTTCAACCAACATTAAAGAATTACAATGGAAAGAATGTTTGGGATACTTTAAAAAATCCAGACACAACTAAAAAAATTTCTTTTTCTGATAAAGAATTATGTTTAAAAATGAAAAAAATATATGAATTAAAAGAAGAAAAAGAAAGAGTAAAAAAAATACAGGAAGAAATCATATTATTACAACAGGAAGAACGTTATTTGATAAAATCAATAGATAAGAATAAATCTTTAGTATGTGAAATAAAAAAAGCGTTAGAAAAACAAAAGTAGTTGTACTTTTCGTTCAATTAAAGGTTTTAATGGGTATTTTTAGAAATTAACATTCATATCCTATTTACAAAAATCATAAAATGTGTTATTATGTAGGCGCTATGTTTTTTATACATAGGAAGTGGGAGAGAGCAAGTGGATAGCGGACACTCGTTATGACCACTCACGAAAATTAATAGGAGGTGTTTTTCGTGGCAAAAGAAGTTACAAAGAAGATTAAATTACAAATTCCTGCCGGAAAAGCAACATCAGCGCCACCAATTGGTACTGTGCTAGGACCTGCAGGAATTAATCTACAAGAGTTCTGTACAAAATTTAATGATGCTACTAGAGATAAAATGGGAGATGTTTTACCAGTTGAAATTTCTGTGTATGATGATCGTTCATTTGATTTTGTTGTAAAAACTCCACCAGCTGCCTTTTTACTTAAGAAAATTGCTAAAGCTAAAAAAGGTTCAAGTACTGGTTCAAAAGAGACAGTTGCAACAATCACTAGAGCTCAATTAAGAGAAATTGCAGAAACAAAATTACCTGATTTAAATGCTTACGATGTAGAGAGTGCAATGAATATTATTGAAGGAACTGCTCGTAACATGGGTATTAAAGTAGAAGATTAGTTTTAAAATAGAAATACATGTAGGTTAGGACCTATGTGGGAGGTATAACCGCTAAATACCACATAAGGAGGATTTATGAAAAGAGGAAAGAAGTATTTAGAAGCTGCTAAGAAAATTGATAAAGCAAAAGCATACAGTTTGTCAGAAGCAGTAAAATTAGTAAAAGAAACATCTACCTCTTCATTTGATGGGTCTGTAGAATTAGCTATGAGATTAAACCTTGATACTAAAAAAGCAGATCAACAATTAAGAGGAGCTACTGTTCTTCCAAATGGAACAGGTAAAACAAAAAAAATATTAGTAATTGCTAAAAGTAATGCAGCTGAAGCTGCTAAAAAAGCAGGAGCTGACTACGTTGGAGATGTAGATATGATTGAAAAAATTCAATCAGAAAATTGGTTTGATTTTGATACAATCATCGCAACTCCAGATATGATGCCTGCATTAGGAAAAATTGGTAAAATTTTAGGTCCAAAAGGATTAATGCCAAACCCTAAAACAGGAACTGTAACAATGGATACTGCTAAAGCAGTTGAGGAAGTAAAAAAAGGTCGTGTAGAATATCGTGCTGATGCTTATGGAAATATCCATGTATTAGTAGGTAAAGTATCTTTTGATGCAAAAGCACTAGAAGAAAATATTACTTCATTTGTTACTTTAATGGCTAAATTAAAACCATCTGCGGTAAAAGGAACTTATATTAAAAATATTAGCATTTCTTCTACGATGGGGCCAGGCGTAAAAGTAGATGTAAATAGTTTTGACTTTTAGATTTTGATATGTTATAATGTATACATGAAGACGTACCGTAGACAGTAGGAGCTTATGGCTTAATATTTCCTACCGAGGAACAATATACTTTTGAAATAAAATTTCAAAGGGTTCCTACGGTTTGTAGGAGCCTTTTCTTATGGTACTTCTAAAATCAAGAGGAGGTGTAACATGGCAAATCAAAAGATTCTAGAAAAGAAACAAGCGGTAATTGATGAAATCGCTAATCACGCAAAAGAATCAAATGCTTTCATTCTATTCGATTATCAAGGATTAACCGTTGCGGATATGACTGAACTTCGTAGAAAATTAAGAGAGAATGATTCTGATTTAAAAATTTATAAAAATACATTAACAAAACGTGCGTTAGATTCATTAAATATTGATTTAGGAGATGAACTTAATGGTCCAAAAGCAGTGGCTTTCGGAACTGATATGATTGCTCCAATCAAAGTGTTAAATGAATTCTCAAAAACACATGATGCATTACAATTAAAAATTGGTATTGTTGATGGAGAAGTAACTGATTTAGATACATTAAAGAAATTGGCAGCTATTCCATCAAGAGAAGGATTACTTACAATGGTTGCTTCAGGATTATTACAATATCAAAAAGAATTTGCAATTGGGGTAGACCTATATAGTAAAAAATTAGAAGAAGAAAATAAATAATTAATTAAGGAGGAGAAAATTATGGCAAAATTAAGTGCTAAAGAAATCGTTGATTCACTAAAAGAAATGACTCTTTTAGAAGTTAAAGAAGTAGTAGATTTAATGAAAGAAGAATTAGGAGTAGATCCAAGTGCTGTAGCTGTTGCTGCTGCTCCAGCTGCAGGTGCAGTTGAAGAAGGACCATCAACAGTTAATGTTGTATTAACAAGTTGTGGAGCTAACAAAATTGCTGTTATCAAATTAGTTCGTGAAGCTACTGGATTAGGATTAAAAGAAGCTAAAGAAATCGCTGATAACGGTGGAAATATTAAAGAAAATGTTTCAACAGATGAAGCTAATGAATTAAAAGCTAAATTTGAAGAAGCAGGAGCTACTATTGAATTAAAATAATAGAATCAATGCCAAGAAACCTATACTAAACGGTATAGGTTTTCGTCGTTATTAAAGATGAAAAAATAGGGAGTGACATATGGCTCATTATTTCGAAAATGATCAAAATTTAAAAAGTGAATGGAAAGAACATAAAGTTCGTGTATTAAACCATGACTATACATTTATTACCAATCATGGTGTGTTTTCTAAACAGGGATTAGATTTTGGAACAAGAACTTTATTAGAAACAATTCCTTTGGAAAGAATACAAGGAAAAGTCTTGGACTTAGGTTGTGGTTATGGTCCCATAGGTATTGTTTTAAAATCGTTGGTAGATGTAGATGTGGATATGATAGATATTAATCGTAGAAGTCTTCATTTAGCTCGTATGAATGCCGAAAAAAATCATGTTACTGTTACCATTTTTGAGAGTAATGGTTATGAACATATACATGATACATATGATTATATTATTACGAATCCACCAATTCGTGTTGGTAAAAAAGTCTTGTATGAATTGTTATTTGAGGCTAAAAACCATTTAAAGACAAATGGAGAATTATGGTTGGTTGTTCACAAAGATCAAGGTGCAAAGTCACTAGCTCGTGACTTAGAAAGTGCATACCAAGTAGAGATTAAGAATAAAAATAAAGGTTTTTATATTATTCAAGCGAAAGTGAAATAATAAATGAGTGTATACTAGTAGAAAACAGTTAAAAGAAATATGATAAAAAAGATGAATAAATTAGCTGTTTTTAGTAGATTTAAAGATATAGCCCAAAATAAAGGGAGTTTATATTGTTTGATGAATTTTATAAATATCATGAAAAAATTAAACTTCGACCTTTTACTTTGTTTCATGATATATGCCTTGACCGCATTCGGAAAGAGCGAGAACAACAAGAACGAATTGTTACGGAACTATTAGAACTATGTTATGAATCACTAGTAAAAAAATATATGAAACAAAAAACAAATAAAAAATAAAAATTACATAAAAACTACATTGACAATTTGCAATTCTTTTGCTAAAATTATAAATTGACGGCATATACTTTTTTTCAGTGTATGTTATACATGATATTATAGGTATAGGGGTGAAGAGAGTGGCATTTAAGACTATAAAATCTGGGAATCACCGTGAAAGACGCAGTTATGCAAAAACGGAGAATGCTATCCAATTAGGAAACTTAT
Organism: uncultured Bacilli bacterium; assembly: GCA_944332155.1. Classification (GTDB taxonomy): domain Bacteria; phylum Bacillota_I; class Bacilli_A; order RF39; family UBA660; genus Pelethosoma. The sequence goes on along the minus strand of CALVJM010000011.1, from coordinate 2,500 downwards.
TGGAAGTACAAACAAAGTCATATCAAGAGTGTATGACAAATGGACTTAAAGAAGTATTTGAAGAAATCTCACCTATTGAAAGTTTCAATGGGAATTTTCGCTTGGAATTTGGAGAATACTATTTTGAGGAACCTCGCTATACGATTAAACAATGTAAAGAGCGTTTCGCAACTTATGCACAACCATTAAAAGTAGAAACACGTTTGTTTAATCAAGAAACTGGTGAAGTAAAAGAACAAGAAATCTATTTAGGTGATATGCCTATTATGACAGAAAGTGGAACATTTATTATTAATGGTTCAGAACGTGTTATTGTATCACAATTAGTACGTTCACCTTCTGTTTATTATGGTAAAGAAGCTGATAAGAATGAACGTATTGTAGTAACTTCACAGTTAATTCCTAACCGTGGTACTTGGTTAGAGTATGAAATGGATGCACGTGATATTATTTATGTGCGTATTGATCGTACTAGAAAAGTACCAATTACAACATTACTTCGTGCATTAGGATTATCTAGTGATGAAGATATTATGAGTTTATTTGGAAAAGATGATTGTTTAGAGAAAACAATTGCTAAGGATGTAAACAAGAATACTGATGAAGCATTAATTGATATTCATTCTAAATTACGTCCAGGAGAACCTTCAACTTTAGATAGTGCGAAGAATCAATTAATTTCAAGATTTTTTGATGCATATCGTTATGATTTAGCTAAAGTTGGACGTTATAAATTTAATAAGAAATTAAATGTAATGGAACGTTTAGATGGATGTAAACTTGCAGAAGATATTACTTATCAAGGACAAGTTGTAATTCCAAAAGATACAGTTCTTACAAAAGACTTATTAAAAGAACATGCTGATGCATTTAAAGAATTTGGTATTAAAGAAGTGTTAATTAATCATGAATTAGATACTTACGAAAAAGTTCAAATAGTTAAAGTATATTCTAAAAATAATCCAGAAAAAGTGATTAATGTAATTGGAAATGATCAAACGATTGATGTAAAACGTTTGACGATTTCTGATGTTTATGCATCTATTTCTTACTATTTAAATTTACTTGAAGGTGTTGGAAACTATGATGAAATCGATCATTTATCAAATCGTCGTGTTCGTCAAGTAGGAGAACTTCTTCAAAATCAATTTAAAGTAGGTATGAGCCGTATTGAACGTGTGATTCATGATCGTATGAGTACCCAAGATGGTACGGAAGTAACACCAAAGTCATTAATCAATATTCGTCCACTTACAGCGGCAATTACAGAGTTCTTTGGTAGTAGCCAATTATCTCAGTTTATGGATCAAATTAACCCAATGGCAGAACTTACCAATAAACGTCGTTTATCTAGTTTAGGGCCTGGTGGTTTATCTCGTGACCGTGCTGGTATGGAAGTACGTGACGTTAACCCAAGTCATTATGGAAGACTTTGTCCAATTGAGTCTCCAGAAGGACCTAACATCGGACTTATTACTTCACTTGCAAGTTATGCACGTGTTGATGAGTATGGATTTATTATGACACCATACCGTCGTGTAGATCATTGTAAATTAACGGATGAGATTGTTTATATGACTGCTGATGAAGAATTAGACTATTACATTTCACAAGCAACTGTACCTGTTGAAGATGGAGTGATTAAAGCAGATCATGTACCTGTTCGTTATCACGGTGATAATATTATTGTTGATAAAGAACGTATTGATTTTATCGATGTTTCACCACAACAAGTTGTATCTGTTACAACAAGTGGAATTCCATTCCTTGAACACGATGATGGAAAACGTGCATTGATGGGATCTAACATGCAACGTCAAGCAATTCCATTACTTACTACAGAAGCACCACTTGTAGGAACTGGTGTAGAAGCGATTGCTGCAAAAGATTCAGGTGTTGTTGTAGTTGCTAAAGCAGATGGTATTGTTGACTTTGTAGATGCGAAAAAAATTATTGTTAAAACTAAAGGTGGAACAGATACTTATTACTTAGATGATTATGAAAAGAGTAATGATGGTACTTGTTATCACCAAAAACCAATTGTACGTAAAAATGATAAAGTAACAGCTGGTATGGTTATTGCCGATGGACCTTCTACTGATATGGGAGAAATTGCTTTAGGTAAGAATGTAACAGTTGCATTCATGAACTACAATGGTTATAACTATGAAGATGCCGTTATCTTAAATGAACGTTTAGTAAGTGAGGATGTTTATACATCTATTCATATCGAAGACTATAAAATTGAATGTCGTGATACGAAACTAGGACCTGAAGAGTTTACACGTGATATTCCAAATGTTGGAGAAGAAGCACGTAAAAACTTAGATGAAAATGGTATTGTACGTATTGGTACTGTTGTTCATGACGATGATATTTTAGTAGGTAAAGTAACGCCAAAAGGAGTTGCGGAACTTACAAGCGAAGAAAAATTATTACATGCGATTTTTGGAGAAAAAACACGTGAAGTTCGTGATACTTCTCTTCGTGTTCCACATGG
>CALVJM010000010.1 GCA_944332155.1 uncultured Bacilli bacterium | reverse complement strand
GCAAAAGATGACAATATGGATTTGATTATTCAACTATCAAAAGAAATTATCTAAAAAACTATTGATGATTCAATAGTTTTAAATTGCAAATTGTTCAAGAATTGTTGGTAAAAGAATTACAAATGCGAGTAATAAAAGTACTACTAATACTATAAATACAATTATACGACCATTTGGTTTTTTCTTACCAATTTTTTCTTTCTTTTCTTTTTCCTTTTTTTCGGGTTCTTTATTTTCAACAACCGTTAAAGCATTTTCATTTTCTACTGGTACTGCTTCCGTTGTTTCTTCCTTAACTTCAGTATTACCATTAACAGTAGCTTCTTCACTAACTACTTCTTTAGGTTCTACAGGCTCAATAATTACTGTTTTTCCTAAATCATTATCAATTACAGAGTCTTTCTCTGTCTCTAGTGCTGTTAATGTAGGTTCGAATTGAAATGCATCATCAATACTAGGCTGTTCAGCATCAGACTCCTTATTATTTGTTACAAAAGCATCTGCAAAATTATAATTAATATCATAATTTGTTTTCTCTAAATCTGAATCAACTTCAGGTACAGAAAACTTGTCTTCTTCTGCTTTCTCTACCATAGGTTCTAAATCTGATATTATTGGTTCAATAGTTGTCTTTTCTTCTTTTGATTCCGTAATTTCTATTGGTTCTAACACACTGTCAAAACTAGCCAAAATAGGATTTTCTTCAGATTCTTCTTTCATCTCAACTATAGGTTCTACTTCCACCATTTCATTATTACTTTCTTCTGAAACCTCTGGAAGAGAATCCACTTTTGGAATTGCAGGTTCTAAATCTTTAACTTCCTGTTTTGCTTCCTCTGGTTCTTTCAAATCAGTAAAGTCAAAATGAAAAACTTCTTCTAATTCTGGTGTTGATGTATTAAAAGTTGGTTCTACTTTTGTTTCTATGACAGAATCTTTCATTAAAGATTCTGATTTTGTATTTTCAAATGGTTCTAAAGAATCTGGAACAAAATCTGAAAAAATTTTATTATTTATTTCTTTAGTATTCAAATCATCCACTTGCGGTTCTTCTACTTTTGGAGAAGTAACCACTGATTGATCATCTAAAACAGAAAGTACTTCTTCTGACTCTTCTTTAACGTCTAATTCTACTTTATCCGTTTCTACCTCATTTACAGTCTCTTCTGTTTTTATATTTGTTTCACTAAATAAGTCATCTAGACCATCTAGAACTTCAATATCATCATTGTATTTTAGTTCACTCATAAGCCGCTTCCCCTATTCTATAAAGCATTATATCAAAAAAAATTATAAAAAAAAAGAAAAAATGTACTATTTTTGTAAAATAGACAAAAAATAATACACTTTTATCTAATTTTTATCTTTTTTAGTAAATTTATTCATGGTATATACTTCAGGTTTCGTTACATCATTCGCATAATACAAAATCAATAAATGGCTCTGAATTTTATATTCCAATCATAAAATAGTTTTCTTTTATAAACTCTAAAAATTATTATAATGTTAGTATACCCTCATTCACAAAAGTGACATCTTCATCTTTAATGAATGAAAATCTACTCTAACAGTCTACTATTAAAATTTCTGTTTATTCATTTTTCAATTCTTTTATTTTCTTTTAATAGTTTGTTTTTTTACTTTCACTTGATATAAATCACGTAATTCTTCAAGAAATTGTTTATACCCTTTTAAGAATTCAACTGTGGTAATACCAGACATATCCAATCCATCAAATTCTTCTACATATAATCCCATTAAAGAAACTGGTAATTCTTTTTCTAATAATGTTTCTATAGGGTGTAAATGATTTTCTTTTACATAATTATTAATTGTATTTGTAACATCGCTCATTATTTGAGAATCTTTCGTAAAATTCATCCTTTTTTCCTCCTTTGATAGCAATTATACTATCTCATTTTAAAGGATTTGTCAAATCAAAAAAAGAGGTTACCCTCTTTATATCCAAACTCCAAACGCAATGGCAGCCATACTAAGTAACATTCCTACTGTCCAAAACAATTTTACGATGTCACGCTCATCCCAACCTAACTTTTCAAAATGGTGATGAAGAGGTGCCATTAAAAATACTTTTTTTCCTGTTAAGAATATAGAAGCCATTTGAATAATACATACTAATGTTTCAATAATAAACACCCCAGCTACAATAATCAATGTTAATTCATGTCCGGTGATAATAGCGATAGATGCGAGAGTAGCACCCAACGATAATGATCCCGTATCTCCCATAAATACTTTAGCTGGATAAGTATTATATAATAAGAATCCTAACAGCGATCCAACTAAAACAAAACAGAAAATAGCAATATCTTGTGTTCCGTCTACCCACTGTGCATTCCAAGAAATTAATGCGAATGCTAGAAAAGCAATGGCACTAAGACCACCGGCCAAACCATCTAATCCATCTGTTAGATTAACAGCATTACTACTAGCTACTAACACAAATAACAAAAACACTCCATAAAACCAACCCATATCAATACTAATATTTAAAGTATGAATATCAATCACTGGTTCGGATCCACTTTTTAGAAAAATATAGAAAAAGATTAAAGCAATTATCAATTGGCCACAAAGCTTTTGTATCTCAGTCAAACCTTCATTATTATGTCGTTTAATACTTAAGTAATCATCAGCAAATCCTAATAGCGCATAAGCAATAAAAACAAACATAACAATAAATAAGTTTTCTGAAAATTCAATCTTTCCCATTAATAACAGAATTATAACCGACAAAATAGTTGGAATAATAAAAATTAATCCTCCCATTGTAGGTGTTCCATTTTTTTCTTTATGTCGACCACGTAAAAAGACACTAACATTTTGTTTGACATTTAATTTTTTTAAGAATGGTATAAATATTAAACCAGCGATAACAGAAGACACAAAACCAATCATCATCGCAAGCATAGCTTTAGCTAATATTAACATATGTTCCTCCTATATAAGTTCTTCAACTATTTTTTTATCATTAAATTCGTATTTGACATTTCCTATCTGTTGATAGTTTTCATGCCCTTTCCCCAATATTAACAGTATATCATTTTTTTTACATATTTGTAACCCCTTCTTAATCGCTTCCTTACGGTTTTCTATAATTTGTACACGTTCTAATGAAATATCTTTTGTCATATCATCTAAAATTTGCATAGGATTTTCATTACGAGGATTATCACTAGTAAAAATACATTGATCACTTAAAGAGTTTGCAATTCTCCCCATCAATGGACGTTTCTTTCTTTCACGGTTGCCACCACACCCAATAATGGTGATAATTTTTCCGATGGCAAACGAACGAACCGTTTGTAATACTTTTTCAACTGCATCCGGTGTATGAGCATAATCAATAATAATCATACGTTCTTGATTTTGAATAATCTCTAAACGTCCTTCTGGAGGTAATAAGCTTGTAGTATCTAATGAAGTATGTAATAAAAGTTCAGTGAGTATAATAGCTACCGTCATATTATATACATTATAATAACCTAGTAAAGTCATAGTATACATTTGTTTATTTACAACAAACTCAGTTTTATCCGATTTTATTTGAATATCATGAATCCAATAATCAACTTTATCTTTATGCATTCCATAGGTTATATTATTATTATCTGATAGTAAAAAATAATTTTTATAAGCATCATCAATATTGACAATAGCTTTTCCTTGTGGTTTTAAATGATAAAATAATTGTTGTTTCGCTAAAGCATAGTCATTCATATTTTGATGGAAATCAAGATGATCTTCCGTTAAATTGGTAAATACGACCACATCAAATAATAGTTTTCCAATACGTTGGTAACTTAATGCATGACTACTTACTTCCATAATCACATAAGTACAGCCTGACTTTTTACTTTCTAAAAGCATTTCGTAAATTTCTAATACATCCGGAGTTGTATTGGATAAAGTTCGAACAAATTCATTGGTATAAAAACCAATGGTTCCAATCATCGCACAAGAATAACCTTGTTGTTGTACAGCTTGTCGAAACAAAGAACACACTGTTGTTTTTCCATTGGTTCCTGTCACACCAATTAATGTTAAATCTTTTAACTCTTCATGATATAAACGATCTAATTCATCTACTAAATAATCATGTGTATTCTTAACAATAAAGGTATCCACTTCATATAAGCCATGTTCTGCGATAATCTTTGTAGCTCCTCGTTCGATTGCTTCTTTAATATAATCATGGCCATCATGGTTAATACCACGAAGGGCAACAAAGGTATCCCCTGGTGTAATTAATTTAGAATTTGTTTTAAGCATAAAAAATCACCTTCTAATATAGATTATGAATCCATATTAGAATGGTGATGTTCTAATTATTAATTGTATTTTTTTCAATACACTTCTGTACAAATTCTTTATCATTAAATGAAATAAGACGATCCTTCATGATAATTACTTCTTCATGACCCTTACCTAAAATTAATAAAGTATCGTTTTCTTCTAATAGAGAAATTGCTTTTTCAATTGCATCTCCTCTATCGACAATAACTTCATAATTTTTCGCATGTAAATCTTTTGTCATATCATCCATAATCTGACTAATATTTTCATTATGAGGATCATCAATCGTCATAATTACATAATCAGATAAAGATGTTGCAATCTGAGACATAATTGGTCTTTTTGAACGTTCACGATCACCAGTACAACCAAATACAGTATAAATATGACCTTTGGTAATTGGTTTTACTGTTTCAATAATCTTCTGTAAGGCATCTGGAGTATGAGCATAATCAACAATAATACTATTTGTACCATAAACAACTGTATCCATTCTACCTGGTGGAAAAGATAACTTAGTAAAAACTTCTGTTATTTGTTCTTCATCAATGCCACTTTCTAATAAAACTATGATAGCTGACAATGCATTATAAATATTATATTTACCAATCATATTTACATGAATGTTATACTTTTTTCCAGCATGACAATAAGTAAAATTAGACTTATGATTATTCATTTGATAAGAGGTTATTTGATAATCACAATTTTTTGTAAAACCATATGTAATATTACGATTTTGTTCTAATAAAAAGTAATCATTATAATCATCATCCGCATTAATAATCGCACATCCATTTTTTCGAACTTTTGTAAATAAAACTTGTTTCGCTAAAGCATAACCTTCCATTGTTTTATGAAAATCCAAATGATCTTCTGTCAAATTTGTAAACAGAACCATTTGATACGTAATACCTTCTAGGCGGTTATTTGCTAAAGCATGACTACTTACTTCCATTATTAATGTACGATATCCTGCGTCATATGCCTGCATAATTAAATCATATGTGTCACAAATGTCTACACTCGTATTGGGTAAGTTCATAACTTTATGATCTAAATAAAAGCCAATCGTCCCAATATATCCGCATTTGATACCCAGTTTATTAAAAGCATCATAAATTAAATAAGCAGTGGTTGTTTTTCCATTCGTTCCAGTAATTCCTATTAAATTCATTTCTTCAAGAAAAGAATGATAGTGTTCATATAAATAATCAGTAATATATTTTCTCGTATCAGGAACTACTAAAGTCTCAACATCATAATCTTTATCTTGATGCTCAACTACGATTTTTTTTGCTCCATTTTTAATCGCACTTTCAATATATTTATGCCCATCATTAACTTCGCAACGAACCGCTACGAAAGTATCTCCGGGTTTAATTTTTCTAGAATCTGTTTGAATATTAAGCATTTTCTTCACCTTCTACATGTAACATTTTACTATAAAAAGATAATTATTACAATAATATCCACCTATATTACTATTATGAACGATAAAAAAAAACTCATACTAACGAGTTTTTTCTTGTGATACTTCTTCTTGTTTTTCATATTCGATTTTTTCTAGTATCTCCATTACTTGTATAAAACCATCAGAAACTTGACCCTTTACCACATAATCTACACTAGGAATTAACTGTTGTGCTTGTTGCATAGTAATTAAATTTAAAGCAACTAATTCTTTAAATAACCACTGAGCATCATTACAAAGTTTATTCACATCTAAATTATCTAGACCAATCGTAGATAATAATTGGTCGGTGATTTGATCTTGTTGTTCATAAATATTAATTCCACTATTTCCTACTAATGTTTTGGCAATAGTAGGTGAAGCTATATTATGCATAATTTTCACCTCGACTTGACATCATATCTATTAATGCGACCATAAGTAAATACTTCGCATCATAATCTTTTTCTAACTCACTTTTTACAATAACCAACTTATTACGATTGGAATCATAATAAAGTGGAATCTTAGAAACAAACTTCGATGTTGCCTCGTAATCTAATGTTTTTAAATTATTCATTAGATTTGTTAAATCAACTTCTGGTAACTTCTTGTTGAAAATTTGAATTAAAATATCCATACTTTCTTTTACTTCTTCTGTCAAATGTGGATTGTCATATAAACACGCTTGCACTTCTTTTAAAGTTGCCATAATATCACCTTAAGCTATATTATATCATATATTTCCCACTTTGAAACAAAAAAGTAACACTTTGGGAAATTATTTTTCGCTTTGGGAAATAGTTATAAATGGGCTAATTTTTCTCGCTTTTCTATTTTAATCTCAGTTTTATTGGCAAGAACAGCTTCAATGATTTGTTCTTCGACATCATCCTTGATAATCTTATCTAGACGTCGAGCACCAAACTCTTGATAATTAGAAGCTGATAATATTTCTTTCGATAGAGTATTACTAAATGTAAGATAAATCCCTTTATGAAGGTATTTTTCACATAACATATTTAATTTATAATCAATCAATTCTAAAATATCTTTTTCTGTTAGTGAATTAAACGGAATAATATTATCAATACGATTAATAAAAGGAACACTGAAAGTTTCTTTTAAACGTGTTAATACATTATTTTCAGAAAGTTCACCAAAACCAATATTTGATTCATGAAAACCAATATTAGATGTCATAATGATAACTGCATGGTTAAAATAAATTACTGTTCCTTTAGAATCTTTTACTTTTCCCTCTTCTAATATTTGAAATAATAAATGAATAATAGAAGGATGTGCTTTTTCAATTTCATCTAATAATAATACAGAATATGGTTTGTTTCGTATTTCTTCTAATACATGATGGTGATCTTGATAACCTACATAACCAGGAGGAGCTCCAACTAATTTACTAATACTATGTGTTTCTGTAAATTCACTCATATCTAAACGAATAACATTATCCTCCCCAACCAATAATCGTCCGAAAGTTTTAGCTAGTTCTGTTTTACCTACACCACTAGGTCCACAAAAAAGAAATGAATAACAACGATCATCACAAAAGCCTAATTTAATACGTCGAGCAATACTTAACACCTCAGATTTTGCTTGATCTTGTCCAACAATATGTTGATTAATCTCTTCTGCCATGTGATCAATAATCGCATCTTTGTTTTGTAACAACTCATATACCGGTATTTTTGTCTTCTGGTGTATTATTTCAGCTACATCTTCTTTAGTAACTATCTTTCGCTTTTCTTTTTGATAAAAAGCCATTTCTAATTGATTAATCTCATTCATGATTTTATTTTCTTTTGTTTTATACTGATAAGCTTTATTAAATTCATCATGAATAATTGCTTCCTTTTTCTTTTTGATTACTTTTTGTAATTCTTGATTAAGTTTGCGGTAACGTTTCATTGTTTTGCTTTCTTTTAGACTTGCTTTCGCACAAACTTCATCTAAAATATCAATTGCTTTATCTGGTTGATTACGATCATAAATATAGCGTTCACTTAACTCAATCATTAAATCTATAATTTCATCAGAAATCGTAACCATATGATATTTTTCATAAATAGGTTTTAATTTTAATAAAATCTCTTTTACTGTATTACGATTAGGAATCCCAATATAAAGCTTCTGAAAACGGCGTTCTAAAGCACTATCTTGCTCGATAAACTTTTTATATTCATCTGTTGTAGTTGCGCCAATACAACGCAGTTTATTACGCGATAATGCCGGTTTAAAAATGTTAGATGCATCAATTGCTCCTTCAGCTCCACCCGCACCTACTAATGTATGAATTTCATCGATAAATAAAATAATATCGTCATTTTCTTCAATTTCTTTTAAAATCTTTCGCATGCGATCTTCAAACTCACCACGATATTTAGTACCAGCCACTGTAGTAGCCATATCTAATGAGATAATACGTTTATTCTTTAAAGACAATGGAACTTCTCCATATGCGATCATTCGTGATAACTCCTCCACAATCGCTGTTTTACCCACACCCGCTTCACCTATTAAAATCGGGTTATTCTTTGTTCTTCGACATAATATTTCAATCATTCGCTTAATTTCATCATTACGCCCAACTACAGGATCTAGTTCCATCTTAGTAGCTTTCTCAGTTAAGTCGACCCCTAATTCTTCTAATAACAACTTCTTATCTCCTCGTATTTTATTATGTGTAGTAAATTTCGATGAAAATTCATTATATAATTCATCAATATCAATATTCATCCCCACTAATATTCTAATAGCTACTCCTTCACCTTCTTCTAATAAACTAGAAAATAAATGTTCAGGAGTTACTTTACCTTGATTATTCTCTTTACTATCAATAATCGCATTTTCTAACACCCTTTTTAAAAGTGGGGTATATAAAAACCATGGTGTATCTTTCGTCCCCATTCCAATCACATCAATTATCTCTTGATAAAAACGCTCATAATTCAATTGATAATCTTTTAATCGTTCTATAATAGGACCATAATTTTTTAATAACGAAAGAACTAAATGTTCACTTCCAATGTAAGGATGTTTTAACTCACTCATAATTTCTTTTGCGCCAACCATTACTTTTCTTGCATCTTCATTAAATTCTCCGAACATAATCTCATCCCTTTCATTACTATTCTATGATTATCATGATAAGATTTTTGTCATTTTATTCAACGAATTAAAAAAAGATACGAATTTCTTCGTATCTAGTATAAATACTCATATTTACTTTAAGGTTTGTGGTATTCATCTGTTTTATCCATAATAATAGTTTTTATTCTCCATGTAGTTACCAAAGAAAAAGCAGCTCATTATTTTTGAGCTACTAAATATTTTTTAAGTTCTAAATAATCTTCTAAACTATGATTATCATCTGTTTCTTTACGAAGTAACATTTGACATAATTCCATAGCTGGATTTTTCACTGTTTCTTTTGGTTGTTCTTGTTTTAAATCCATATTAGGAATATCAATTTCTTCTTGACCTATTGTTTCTTCAATACGATTATTGAATGTTTCTTCAATATCGTTATAAATAGGTTCTGTAGGAATATTCATAGCTTGAATAACAGCTTCATTCCATTTTGGTTGTTCTTTTGGTGTAATAACTTCTGGTTGTACCACTGGAATTTCTACTGTTGGTTCTACTTCAACTGTTGTAGGGGTAAAACCTGGTTGTGGTGCTAATAAACGATCTAGTAAATCTTGATTCATCTTTGGTTCTACTTCTACTGGTTGTGGTTCCACAACTGGAATAACTGGAGTTTCTTCTACGACAATTGGTTCTGGTTGTGGTTCTACTTCAATAGCTGTTACAGGAGCTGGTTCTGTAGATACCACTTCTTTTTTCTTTGGCATCTTTTCAGCAAGATGAGCAAAGATTGGTTTTAATACAGGTGTTGCTGGTACTTCTTCTTCTACTTTTTCTTCTGCTTCTAATTCTTCATATTCACGAGCTAAAATAGTATGTGTAATATGGCGAAGTACAGTTGTTGTAGCAAGAACTCCCATCCAAACAACAAAGATAATCATACTAAGTTCTAAAATACCAATCATAGTTGTATTTTGAACAAAGTTAAGTTCGTTAGTTAAATCAATTTCTGAAATAGATAAATAACGCAAGATGTTGATACATAATAGTTGCATAAATCCAAATCCTAAGAAATTAATTCGTTTAGTTGTCTTTGTCATCTTCTTATTTCCAAGCGTGATGATAAATATAATATGACTAGTAACTAAGGTGATCATATAAATAGCACCTGTTGGAAAATAGAATAAATAGAATAAACGTTCAATAAACATATCAATTAATGGAAATAATGCATCTTTGAAGATTACTCCAATCACTACCAAAATAATTCCATAAATCATATAGCAATATTTACGATTTTTTCCTTCACTTAGTAAAAACATAATCGAGATTAATACTACTGCTGCGATAGCAAGGATAATAGTTGTAGTATCAAACACTGAGAAGAATTTACTAATCTTTTGTCCAAAACTCATAGGAGCCATATGACCACCTTCCTTTCTAATAAGCTTGTTTATTTACTAAATTTGCAATATAAACAGTTTGTTCATCGTTTGTATTATTAGTACACGTAACTAATGTTAGTGTATTCTTAGTATAATCACGATAAACAGAGATTACACCAGTTTTTTGTTGTTGATAAATATCAACAATTTCATAAGTATATTTTACATTCTTATAATATACAATTGCTTGATCTCCTTTTCTTAATTTATATAAGTCATTGAAGAAAGCAAGTGAACCTTGACCAGAGTGTCCAGCTAGAATGAAGTTTCCTAATTCTACATCTGGATATACACTGGTAGGTAAAATTGTTACGTTTTTATCAATATCGTTATAAGGAGAACCGAAAGCGGCAAATCCTTGTTTTAAATTAATCTTTGGTATTTCTAACATACCTACATAATAGTCAGCTTGTGCTTGCGAAGAATTGGTATTTCCTTCTGTATTTTCATTCGCATCTTCTGGTAATTGAACTAATTGTTCATCTAAAACTTTCTTATCTTCTGGATGTTGTTGGAAAAACAGTTTTGTATTTAAAGTTTCCCATACATTGATTTTTTTAGTATCCCAATAATCCAATGTTCCAATAAAGAATGCTACAATAACACAAAGGAAGCCAATATAGATATACTGGCTTCGCTTTTTTAAATCACTATGCGCGTTTCTTTGCATTCCAATATACCATACCAATTCCTGCACAACCTAAGATTAAAGCTGCTACATAAAGCATTGTAGAAACATGGAATGCTGTATCTGGTGTTGGTGTAAGTGGTGTATTATACATAACCACTGTTTGTTTATCTCCAGTTTCTAATACTTCAAATTCTACTGCTTCACGAGCTAAGACATAACCATCTGGAGCTACTTCCTCAACCAATTTATATTTTCCGACTTTTAACTTTTCAATGTAATTAGGTTTTTCAGAAGAAATCCATTGTTTTACAACGTTTCCTTCTTCATCTAAGATTTTTAATTGCGCCCCTGGTAATTCTTTTTTCGTTGTAACATCTTGTTTACTGATTTCTACTTTCGTATAATCATCTTCCATTGTTACTGTTTGTACATCTCCAGTTTCTTCAACTGTAAATGTAATTGTTTCGGCTCTGATGTAACCATCTGGAGCCATTGTTTCTTCTAAGGTATATTCCCCTGGAAGAATTTTTTCGATGTAATGAGCTTCTTCTGTAGAATCCCACTCATCAATAACTTCACCGTCTGCATTCTTAATTACTAAGTGTGCTCCTGGAAGTTCTTCTTTACTTGTAATATCTACTTTACTAATTTTTAATTTTGTATAATCATCCTTCATAGTCACTGTTGTTGCTTGACCTTCTTTCACTTCAAATGTGATAGTTTCAGCACGAACATAACCATCTGGAGCAATTGTTTCAGTTAGTGTATAAGTTCCTTCAGGTAAATCATGAATCACATGTGGTGTTGTAGTTGAAACCCATTGATCAACAATTTTACCATTAGAATCTTTAACAACTAAAGTTGCTCCTGGAAGTTCTTCATTAGTTGTAATATCTACTTTACTAATTGTAGTCTTCGTAGTTGATAATTCAAAATTTACTTTACTTGAGAATGAATTTGGTTCTTCATAAAGTTTTCCTAAACGTTGATATCTACTATTTCCAGTATCATAGAAAGCTGCTTTCTTTGTAACTCCTGTACCTGTTAAAGTAACACTCATATAAGCTGTTAAAGAAGTTAAACTTGACATTGGAACTTTTACATAGAAGACATCTCCTGATTGGAAACTTGTTTTTGTATTTCCACTTCCGTCTACTAGACTAGATCCAGCTGGTGCTCCTTCTAATACAACATTTAATGAAGTAATAGTTGAAAGCGATCCAGATTGTGTTGTTAAAGTAATAGGACTAGAAATGAAATATGTTCCATCAGAACTTAAGGTAAGATCTTTACTACTAGCACTTAATGAACCAGTAGGAGTAATATAACCTTCATTACGTACAGCTAAAGCTTGCTCTACTAAGTTTCTCATATGAGGACGAAGGTTGTGTGGATCACTACCATTTGTTTTAAATGATTTTGATAATTGACCACTAGTTCCATCGGCAATACCACTAATACGATCAATATACCAATAAGTTGCACCTTGTGTAATATAGTAGTCAAGATCACCATTACCTGTAAATGATCTATATGGATAACCATTCGCTATAATATATGCATATCCAGCGTCTAATTCTCCAGCATAACCTAATGTCTTATTCTTAGGTGCACTTCGTGTAATGTCCAAACAGAATACATATTCACCATTGGATAATGTATGTTTACTCCATTTATGGTTAGCTACATATCCAGTTTGTAATCCATAATTTCCTGTTGTGATTGATGATGGTGCTGCTGCAAAAACATTTTGTATAGAAGTAACCATCATAACGGCAACTAATAATATTGCACCAAACTTCTTTTTCATAACAATCCCCCCTTGTTTAGTGACGTATTCTAGCACAAACATTTGTTTTTGTCAAGATGATAATTTATTTTTTCTTGAAAACATTTGTTTTTTCTTTGTTGTTGTACTATAATTCTACCACAAAAGTCGCATTTTGTCAAGTTGATATTACCCCTCAAACAAATCCAAAATGTTTTTATTTAAAAAGGATAACCCTTGTAAAACTACTCAAAAATCGTTCAAAATATCAAGCTTTACAAACACATGTCATTTTTTTCGAATAATCAATCATAATATGATATTCAATAACACAAAAAATAGAACCAGGAAAGTTCTATTATATCTTTATATTAAATAATCATTTAAACAATCAGTATATCTATAAAAAGCACTAGGAAGTGAGTAATAAGTAACTAACTCATGTAAAGTTACCCATTTTCCTCCATTAAAAGAAGATTTTAACGATACCGAAGTATCTAATAACGGTACTACATAACATTGTAAATGATATTCTTTATGAGGAAAGATATGTTTAATTGATTCTAATCTCTTAACATCCGGCGCATACAGCCCAATTTCTTCTAAATAATACTTAATTTCGTTACGAGTAAAATGGCCTTCAATACTGGGATATTCATATAATCCTTCTAATAATTCCGGATTGGTATGTTTTTCTATATAAACTTTATTTTGAAATAAAAACAAGAACACAGTTCTTTTTTCAATCTTTTGCGGTTTTAGTTCTTTCTTAACCGAATATTTTTCAATTGTATTCATTTGATAACCTCCATAGAAAAAAGGATTGTTATTTCAATCCTTCCCATTCCTTTATTTTAAATCCACTTAAAATGACATCACCTACTAATAACGGTCTTTTTACTAACATTCCATTAGTAGCTAATAACTTTATCTGTTCCTCTTCAGCCATACTTGGCAATTTATCTTTCAAATGCATCTCTTTATATAAATTACCACTGGTATTGAAGAAGCTTTTGGGACTTCGCCCACTCTTACTAATCCACGCTTTTAATTCTTCATAAGTAGGATTTTCTTCTACAATATGACGTTTTTGATAGTTAATATGATGATCATCCAGCCAACGAAGTGCTTTTTTACAAGTACTACATTTAGGATATTCTAAAACTAAATATGTCATTATAAAATTGATGCAATCGCATTACCAACTACCATAAGTACGACCCCTCCAAAAACACCGAACAAAAACGAAAGTGTTAAATTACTAACAAAACCAAAAGCACTTGCTCTTTTAGAGGTACTCATTTTAGCAAAGAAATCTTGATCGACTACTACCGTTTCATCAAATTCAGAACCCATTTTACGAGCCGCAATTATTTCATTAATTTTATTAACTTTTAAAAGATTAGAAGTTTTTTTGCGTTCTTCACGAAGTTCGTTAATTGACATATTTTCTAGTGCTAAAATTTCAGCTTCCGTAAGGGCAGGAGTATTAGCGATTTCTTCTTTTAAATTACGCTTTGTAGAAATCATTTGTGGTTCACCACTATCATTAATAGATAAATAATACATGTCATCTATATGATGAGGATTACGAGCAATAGTAAACTCTTCATTTACTTCATAATCAGGATATTTACTCATCAAATAAGAACGTAATATTTTTTGATCATGATTAATTAACATTGGATTCACATCACGAACTGATATAAACACCTCTTCCATTACATTCACAACTGGTTCTACCTCTTGAACAGGTTCTACTTGTTTTTCTTCCGCAACCATTTCTGTCATTTGTTCTTCTACCACATGAACAGGGTTTATCTCTTCCACTGGCGCAGATACTTTTCTCTTTTCAAATTCACGACATAAATCATTACTACGTTTTTCCACAATTTCTGAAGGTAGAATTAGCAAAGGTAATAATTGGTGAATTTTTTTATAAGCGCCATTATCACGCAAAAACTCATCTACGTTTACAATTTTACGTTTCATATCAGAAACATTATCAAACGTATCTAGTGCTTGAAAAACTGCATCTGTATATATTTTTAATAAAATCGCACCTGCATTTGAGGCAAATTCATTTCCAGAAACATCTCGTAAAATGACATTAACTCCGTTTTCTTCAACACGAACTATGTCATATGCTTTATTTTGAATCATTACTTTATCATTCATATGATCACCTACTATACGTTAAGTATATCGCATTTTATAAAAAAAGAAAATACATTTTCTATATTTTCTTATTATTTTACATTATTTTCACAAACACATGACAGATATAATACAACAACTACTTTTTAAACATAGACATCTCTCCTAAAGGAAAGATAATAGTTACTTCTGTTCCTTTACCTTCTAAAGCAGTAATATCAATTCCTAAATGTAATCGATCGCACAATTTTTTACACAAATAAAGTCCCATTCCTGTAGAGTATTCTTTTTTACGATTATGTCCTGTAAAACCTTTTTCAAATACACGACCGATATCTTCTTTGGTAATTCCAATCCCATCATCACGGATGTGTAAACAAACTTGATTTTCTCCTTTAGTACTCGTAATCCATAAATGACCATTTTGTTTTGTATATTTTACGGCATTCTGAATAATTTGCGATAAAATAAACACCATCCACTTTTCATCAGTATACACTTGATAATCTACTTGTACTTCTAAATGAATCTTTTTCCCTAAAATATAATCTTTATACTCCATTAAACTCTGATGAACAACTTATTCTAAAGAAACTTCTTTAATAAAATAATCTTTCTCTGGATTCTCACTTCGGGCATAAAATAAAATTTGTTCAACTAAATGATAGATTTTTTGTAATTCCTCTTTAACACTATAGTTTTTTTCGTTATCACAGTAAAGAGAGATCGCCGCAATAGGCGTTTTAATTTCATGTACAAAACTTTCTATATATTCTTGATAATCTTTTCTTTTATATTCAATTTCACCAATTTGATCATTCATTGCTTTACATGCTTTTTGTAATGCATAATAATATCCTTGACTCTCTATATTTTTAGGTTGTGGTAAAATTTCCGAGATTAAATACTTTTCATCTAATTCATCCACTAAACGAATGATTTCTTGATGACGTTTATTTGTAATTTTATATTGAATTAAATAATAAACACATAAATCAAGATAAAAGACAAGTAGAAATAAGAGAATCATTGAGAATGGA
The DNA here is from genome assembly GCA_944332155.1 of uncultured Bacilli bacterium. GTDB lineage: Bacteria > Bacillota_I > Bacilli_A > RF39 > UBA660 > Pelethosoma. Next base: position 5,084 of record CALVJM010000010.1, on the reverse strand, counting down.
GTCTCAATCATCCATAAATAAATAGTGAAAAAAATGGAGAACAACACTGAAAACAAAATCGGAATTATTTTTTCTTCAAGAAATAAGCTAACTCTCATATACGATATCCTTTCCCACGAACCGTTTGTATAAAATCATAAATATCAATTTCTTCTATCTTTTTACGTAATCGATTGATATTCACCGTTAATATATTTTCATCTAAATAGTATTTGTCATTCCATAAATCATCTAGTAGTTCTTCTTTGGTAATCACACGATCTGGATGTAAGAAGAAATAATAGAGGATACGAAACTCATTCCTAGTAAGTTCTACTTCTTTAGAACCATTCTTTATTAATGACAAAGGTAAATCTAAAGTCACACCATGGACGGTTAATTCTTTATGATTATGAACTTGTTGATTTAACGAACGTTTTATTTTTTCCAATAATAAAGGTGTATTATAAGGTTTCGTAATAAAGTCATTCCCACCAACCCGAATACTCTTGACTTCATCTTCAATTGTATTACGACTTGTTACAAAAATGATAGGAATTGGACTTTGTTGTTTTAACGTTCGACAAATCGCAAAGCCATCACTTTTAGGTAGATTAATATCCAACAAAAGAAGATCTCCATGTTTATCTTTAATATCTTCTATTATCTGATCCGTAAAATAAGTAACGACTTCAGTCTCATATCCATTACTCTCTAATAATCGAACTAATTCAATACGTAATTTTTGATCATCTTCTACAATAATTATTTTCATACGTTCCTCTTTTCTGATATTATTTTATCTTATTTTATGAAGAAAAACTAGCTTGCGCTAGCGTTCTAATGTATTTTTCTTAAAACTAAAATAGGTAGCCAAGAAATAAATTAAGTAAATGAGTAAGAATAGACCTGTACTAAAGAAAACGGTAAAAATCCAGAAAGTTGGTGTTGATAAAATAGGGCCAAATAAATGATTTAAAGAATAAGTTGTGATGATGTTGATGAGGATTGGATAAAAGATAGGTAAAGCAAAATAAATGAATAATTGTTTACGAATCGTTTTATATAGAGATTGTTTTTCGACACCTAATTTACGAAGAAGAGAATAGTGATACTGATGTCTCGTTCCATCACTTAAAGTTTGAATAGCTAGAATCGTTCCTACAACAGCTGTAAAAATAAAGGCTAGATAAAGAAGAGAAAAGGCAATCATCGTAAATGCAGTTCGATTTTCGGCCAAAAAGGCACCTTTTACTTTAAATGGAGTTACTTCATAATTATACGTTTCACCATTATACTCTCCTTCTAAAGTAATCACTCCAACTTCTTTTCCCATATCGATAGAGAATTGCTCGGTTGTTTCCTCTTTAGTATTATAAGCAACAATTCGATCTAAGATTGGCATTCCTTCAACCACTTGATCAGGTACAATAATTAAATAAGGAATTCCTACTCCCCAACCACTCGCATAATCAATCGTGGTATAACCTTTGTTTTTTAAAGTATATCCATTAATATCTAACGTTTTATATTTTTGAACGATTTCTTTAATTCCTTTATGAATATCTTGATTTCCATGAACATAATATTCATTTTCTTTCAAAGTAATCGGTTTATCTCCACGCATACGTAAAAGCTTGTTATAATCACTAAGAGAAATATAGGTATCCATTTTATAATATCCAAGTACTCCCATGTCATCCAAATCATTCGCAAGGGTGGTTGTAGTCATAGTATATAAATTATAGTCTACTTTTCCTGTTAAGTCATAATGATCTTTAATATATTGATCATATTTTCTGAAAAGATCTCGCTCATCAATCTTTCCTGCCATAGACTCATCCACTTCGGAATAAATCGTATCAATAATAATATCATATGGCATACTAGAATTTGTTTGATGTTCAAACGCATCTTTCATCATCAAAGACAAATTGATTGATAAAAAAGTTAACGCTGTAAGTAAAGAGAGTGTTCCTAAAGTCATTCCCATTGTTCTTACTTTAGAAGAAAATTCACGAACGATAAACAAATGATCTTTTCGATACTTTAATTTAGGATGACAAAGAACAAGCGACAACAACATATCACCAACACTAATGGTCACACCGTAAATACTAAAGATGAAGCCAATAATGGAAATTAATAAGTCTAACCCTGGCATTTCTCCTTGTAAAGCGGAATCACATAAAACAAACGAAAGAATTCCAACAATGACCGAACTCACAAATAAATAAATACGACGTCTCTTTTTGGAAATCTGTTTTTCATTTTGTTTATTTAAATAAAGCAAATCATAAATCTTCATTCTTCGAACACGGATATAAGACACACATAAGACAAAAAGATAAATAAATATAAAATATAGAAGGGTAAGCATAACCGCAGGTATACTCACTGTTAATGATACTTGATATGGCATTTCAAAGATAGACATAATAATAAAAGTCATCACATTACTAAAGATAATCCCTAAAAAGAAAGAAATGACAAGAGCAATCAAACCTAAAAAGATATTTTCTAATAAAAATAATTTAGCTACTTTTCCTTTCTCAATTCCTAGTAATAAATACGTTCCGAATTCTTTACTCCGTTTTACAAACATAAATTTTGTTGTATAGTGAATGAGCCATCCTACAACAAATAACACAATCATACTGACAAAATAAACTGCGGTTTTAAACTGACGCATCGAAGAAGATAACTCTAAAATATCTTTAGAAAAGATAATAAAGTTAAAAGAAAAAACAAGGGAAAAGGAAAGAATAACCGTAATCAAATAGATTAAATAATCTTTGATACTACGACAACTATTACGATATGCGAGTTTACTTAACACGACTATCGTCTCCTCCCAAAATCGTTAAAACATCAAGAATCTCATCAAAAAATTGTTTACGTGTCTTATCAGCTTTTCGAATTTCATTATAAATACGTCCATCTTTTAGAAACAATACTCGTTCACAGAAACTGGCACTAAAAGCATCATGGGTAACCATTAAGATGGTAGCTTCTAATTCCTCATTCATTTCTTTCATTATCTCTAACAACATACGTGCACTTTTACTATCAAGCGCACCCGTTGGTTCATCTGCTAAGATCAAAGATGGATGATGAATTAAAGCTCGTGCACAGGCACAACGTTGTTTTTGACCACCACTTACTTCATATGGAAATTTCTTTAAAATATCCACAATTCCTAATTTCTTAGATATTTTCTCTATCTCTTTTTCAATCAAACTAGGATCTACACCTCGAATAATTAAAGATAGTGATATATTTTCTTCAATTGTTAAGGTATCTAGTAAATTAAAATCTTGAAAAACAAATCCCAATTTATTCGCACGGAAATGAGATAAGTCTTTTTCTTTTAATTCTGTAATATCTTCTCCATCTACATATATATGTCCACTTGTTACTTGATCAATGGTAGAAATACAATTTAATAGAGTTGTTTTTCCACTTCCTGAAGCTCCCATAATTGCAACAAACTCTTTTTTCTTTACATCAAAACTAATTCCATTACAAGCTTTCGTAATCATTTTTTTAGAACCATAATATTTTTTTACATGTTCTAGCTTTAAAACTTCATTCATCTAATCACCTCTTCTTCATTATAGCAAACAAAACCTCTAAAAATTATTACAGTTTTGTCATAAAAAAACACTTCTAAAAGGAGTGAATAAATGACATATTTTTTCTAAAACGTTTGTGAATCAAACATTTGTTTGGTATAATGAAGTAGGAATATTCAGTTGCCCGAGTGTCTACCTCCAATCTTTAGAGAGGAGGTTTGATAAAAATGAAAAAAAGAGTTTTTGTTATAAAAATTCTTAGATACATTTCTATCATTTTATTCCTTCTTATCATGATGATAGTAGTTATAAAAAAATGACACTTAATTCACATTTGAATTAAATGTCTCACCAATAATAGGGGTAGACATTCAACATGAGAAAACTGAATGTTCCCTTTTTTATTTTACGCAAGTTTCCTTGACATATTCATTATAACAAATTTAAAATTAAAATTCAAGAAAAATAAGGCGATCGTTTAAAAAATAATAAAACTAACCGATACTTGGAATTACTTCAAATATCAGTTTTTCTATATAGCTGAAATCTAGCGTATATCTAGTTAATTTGCGTTGTAATGGAACCTTACAAAAAGAGTTATCTAATGAAGACCACATTCAATACACAATTTGCTTATTATTTTTTTAACTATTACCTTAAAATATTTGTAATTTGAACATTTGTTTGGTATAATAACGCGTAGGAACATTTAATAAGTTAGGTGGCGCCAAACTTCACTGTGAAGGGAGGCAATAAAATGAACAAGAAAGATTTTTTAATTCTTGCTTTAGTCATTATAATCTTCCTTTTACTATTATTGTTATTCATAACTTTAATATAAAAGAAGACCACCTATTTCAACGATGATTTAGGTGGCACCCATTCATTGGCCCACTTAACAGACGATTATTAAGTGTTCCCTTTTTTTATTTTACGCAAGTTTCCTTGACATATTCATTATAACAAATTTAAAATTAAAATTCAAGAATTCATCCACTTCATGATACAAAATATCTTTTAATACCAACATAGCATCTTGTTTGGAGAAGTGGTAGTCCTGTTCTAACTGCGACAACATTTTACGAATTTCTTTCGCATACTTTGGAATATCAACTTGTTCTTGATAAGTAGCTAGAACAGGATATTTTTTTGACCAAGCATTTGTCCAATTAATCTTTGATACTTCTTGATCATCTGTCTGTTGGATGATTTTTTCTATTCTTTTCATGTTTCCTCCTAGTTATTATTAAATAAAATTTTTTCTGACTTATATTGTTTTATAATAACAACTAAAACAATCGCAATAATAACTATAGTAGACAACAACATACATATAATTTGTAGTGGTTGAATCGTTCCAGCAATAATATCTTCAAACAATAATGTATAGTTTAAAAATGGGACTAATGATAATAGAACACTAGAATCTATATCTACCATAAAGGCAATCATACCTGGAAAGAAGGAAATAAATGTTAATGGTGTTAATGCACTTTGTGCTTCTTTAAAAGTTTTTGATTTACTAGCTAC